>JAEZEM010000146.1 GCA_023417745.1 Pseudomonadota bacterium | reverse complement strand
TCAACGCCATCCGCGTGTATTACGTGCCGCCCCGCCGCTTCCTGGACATCGCCGCCCGCTACGGCGTGCGCGTCATGATCGGCGTGCCCTGGCCCCAGCACCTGTGCTTCCTCGACCAGTGGGAAGTCAAAGAAGACATCAAGAAGACCATCCGCGAGGCCGTGGCCTCCCTGGCCGGCCATCCGGCCATCCTGGCCTGGCTCATCGGCAACGAGATCCCCAGCCACATCGTGCGTTGGCACGGCGCGGGCAAGGTCGAGAAGTTCCTCGAAAAGCTCACCAACATCGTGCGCGAGGAAGATCCCGAAGGTCTGGTCACCTACGCCAACTACCCGTCCACGGAATACCTGCGCCTGCCGTTCCTCGACTTCCTGTCGTTCAACGTCTACCTGCACGACGAGAAGGCCTTCCGCGCCTACGTCAAGCGCCTGCAAAACGTGGCCGGCGAACTGCCGCTGGTCCTGTCCGAATTCGGCATGGACTCCATCCGCAACAACGAGGAGCATGTGGCCGAGACGCTGGCCTGGCAGCTGCACGCCTCCTTTGAGCTGGGCGTTTCCGGCACCATGGTCTTCGCCTGGACCGACGAGTGGTTCACCGGCGGCCATCTGGTCGAGGACTGGAAGTTCGGCATCGTGTCCGAAGTGCGCAAGCAGAAGCCGGCCTACAAGGCCGTGGCCGACGTCTACCGCCAGAAGCTGCCGCATCTGCCGGCCGACGCGCCGTTTATCTCGGTGGTTGTCTGCGCCTACAACGCCGACTCCACCATGGACGGCTGCCTGTCCTCCTTTGCCAAGGTCGACTACCCCAACTTCGAAGTCATCGTGGTCGACGACGGCTCCACCGACGCCACCGGCGAGATCGCCGACCGCCACGCCGCCGCCGCGCCCTATATCCAAGTGATCCACCAGCCCAACCTGGGCCTGTCCGCCGCCCGCAACGTCGGCATGAACGCCGCCCGGGGCACGATCGTCGCCTACACCGACTCGGACTGCTACGTGGACCCCCACTGGCTGCACTACATGGCCTGGGCCTTTACCGACGAGCGCTTCGTGGCCGTGGGCGGCCCCAACCTGCCCCCGCCCGACGACAACCGCACCGCCGCCTGCGTGGCCGTGTCTCCCGGCGCGCCGACCCACGTGCTTTTGACCGACGAGATCGCCGAGCACATCCCGGGTTGCAACATGGCCTACCGCAAGGAATACCTGGCCGGCATCGGCGGCTTCGACGCCACCTACCGGGCGGCCGGAGACGACGTGGACGTGTGCTGGCGACTCCAGGACCAGGGCCACATCATCGGCTTTTCCGCCGCCATGTTCGTGTGGCACCATCGCCGCTGCACGGTTTCGGCGTACCTCAAGCAACAAAAGGGCTACGGCCGGGCCGAGGCGCTTTTAATTCCCAAGCACAAGTTCCGCTTCAACCTGCTGGGCAACTCCCGCTGGGCCGGCCGCATCTACGGCGACATCTCCGGCGCGCTTCTGGCCGCCCGTCCGGTGGTCTACCACGGCGCTTTCGGCATGGGCCTGTTCCAGACGCTCTACGAACCCAAGGGCAGCCTGGCCGCCTATCTGCCGCTGTCCATGGAATGGATGGTCGTGGCCTTGGCGCTGATGATCGCCACGCCCTTTAGCCTCATCGCCGGCGGCGTGGGGCTGGCCATGACCGCCGCCACCCTGGCCTTCGTCGGCTACCGGGTGAGCAAGGCCCGGCTGCCCCAGCGCCACGACTGCCTGGCCTCGCGCCTGACCATCGCCGGCCTGACCCTGGCCCAGCCGGTGCTGCGCGGCTGGACCCGCTACAAGACCCTGGCCTCACTGAAGCGCGGCGCCGGCGTCAACGCCTGCCCGCTGCCCCTGGCCGACACCTCGGCCTGCGACGAAGCCAACCTGCCGCGCATCGGCTTTATGCGCCGCCTGACCGGGACTGTCGGCATCCTGGCCCATCGCCTGTCGTTCCACCGCTTCTTCTGGAACAACAAGGGCCTGGAGCGCGACGAACTGCTCGCCTCGGTCATCGGCCTGCTGCGGACGCTTGGCGTCAACTACGCCCTGGACTCCGGCTTTGCCGCCTCGTCCAACACCCCGCCCTGGGACCTGTCGGTGCGCACCTGCCGCCTGACCACGGCCCGGCTGCGCATGACCGTGGAAAACCACGGCGGCGACAAGCGGTTCGTGCGCATGGCCGGCTCGGTGCTGCCCTCTGGCCTCGCCGCCGCCGCCCTGGCCGGGCTGGTCGTTGCCGCCGGCGTCCTGGCCGTGATCAAGCCCCTGGCCGCCATCGCCGCCGGAGCCGCCGCCCTGGCGCTGACCACCTGGATGGGCCTGGGCCTCTACCGCGCCGCCGCCCTGGTCGCCACCATCACCCAGTACGTCATGGTGACCCGCCCTGGCTGCTCGGCCTCCGAGCCCAAGGACGAACGCGTGGTCAAGGTGGTCAAGCCCCAGACCGTCGCCCGCGACGACGCCGACGACATCGTCGCCCCGGCCGAGCCTGTGGCCCCGGCCACCATCGAAGCCGCTTAATCCAAAGCGACAACGCGCCGCCCCCGGACTCCGTCACGGCCAAGGCCTGACGGCCGGGGGCGGCCTGCGTGAGGCCGCCGGCCGGCCATGCCCCTTGCCCGGCCGGCCCAAAGGCCGTACACGACGCTTCCGACCTTCGGAAGCAACCGGAAGGGTAGAGCCGCCTCTCCCGGATCGGCCGCGCGGACGTTTCGTCCGCCTCGGCCCTGGCGGCCCGGCCGCCAAGGAATGACGCCATGAGCATGTTTCGCACCCTGCTTCGCTACCTGCGCCCCTATAGATACTGGTTTGTGCTGGGGCTGTGCCTGGTCGGCATGGCCAGCGCCATGGAACTCCTCAAACCATGGCCGCTCAAACTGGCCATCGACCAGATCATCGGGCACAAGCCCCTGGACGTCTTCGGTTGGCAACCGGACTTGGCCGCCTGGACCGTGAGCTTTCAGCTCCTGTGCGTGGTCGGCCTGCTGGTCAGCGTCCATTTTCTGGTCGGCTTCGTGCAACTGTGCAACAACTACCTGACCATCCGCATGGGCCAGGACATGGTCCAGGATCTGCGCTGCGACCTGTTCGACCATTTGCAGCGCCAGTCGTTGCTCTTTCACCAGAAATGGCCCACCGGCGATCTCATCTACCGCATCATGGGCGACACCTACGCCGTGCAGACGCTGCTCATGAACGGCGTCTTCACGACCCTCACCAGCTCCGCCCTGCTGGTCGGCATGCTGGCCGTGTGTCTGCAGATGGACGCCGAGCTGACCCTCTACGCCCTGTGCGTCATTCCCTTCCTGTTTTTGGCCATCTCCCGGGTCTCGCGCAAGATCGGCGACCTGACCACCGAGACGCACCTCAAGGAATCGCAAGTCTACACCACGGTGGAGCGCATCTTTTCCTCCATCACCCTGGTCCAGGCCTTTGGCCGCGAGGACGAGGAACGGCTCAAGTTCGTCACCGAGTCCCAGCACTCCTTTGACCGCAAGCTGTCACTCTACGCTTTGCAGACTGTTTACGGCTGGCTGGTTTCGGGCATCACGGCCACGGGCACGGCCCTGGTCCTTTACATCGGCGTGCGCCACGTGCTGGACGGCACGCTGTCCACCGGCGAACTGCTGGTCTTTATCTCCTATCTCGCCTCGCTGTACACGCCGCTCAACAGCTTAAGCGACACCGTGGCCGGCATCCGGGCCTCGCTGGCCCGGGCCCGACGCGTCATGGACGTCCTGGCCGTCAACGAGGCCGTGCCGGAAAAGCCCGACGCCCCCAAGCTGGCCGTGGGCCGGGGCGAGGTCGTCTTTAACGACGTGACCTTTGGCTATACGCCCGAAAAAATGGTCCTAAACGACGTGGCCTTCACCTGTCCCGGCGGCTCCACCGTGGCCATCGTGGGGCAGACCGGGGCCGGCAAGACCTCGCTGGTGAGCCTGCTCCTGCGCTTTTACGATCCGCAAAAAGGCGGCATCGTCATCGACGGCCAGGACCTGCGCGACGTGACGTTGCGCAGCCTGCGCGACAACATCGCCATCGTCTTGCAGGAAACCCAACTCTTCCCCATGAGCGTCCACGACAACATCGCCTACGGCAAGCGCCAGGCCAGCCGCGAGGAAGTCATCCAGGCCGCCACCCTGGCCAACGCCCACGACTTCATCGTCGGTCTGCCCGACGGCTACGACACCATCCTCGGCGAGAAAGGGGCCAACCTCTCGGGCGGCCAGCGCCAGCGCATCTCCATCGCCCGGGCGCTTTTAAAGGACGCGCCGCTTCTCATCCTCGACGAACCCACCTCGGCCCTGGACGCCGAGACCGAGGCGCTCATCATGGAAGGCCTGGAGCGGCTCATGCAAAACCGCACCACATTTGTCATCGCTCACCGCCTGTCCATGATGCGCCGGGCCGACATGATCCTGGTGATCAAGAACCAACGCATCCACGAGATGGGTTCCTACGACGAACTAATGGCCCAAAACGGCGAATTCGCCCGGCTCCACGCCATCCAGATGGGCAAGGGCAAGCCCGAGAAGCAGCCGCCCGCGCCGCTGGTGGCCTAGGGACCGGTCGCATTTTTCCGTTCCCCCACCGCGACAGGCGTCAAGGTCTTGCAGCCCCGAGGCGCAGGCTTTACACCCGATGACGCGGGCAGTGACGCCGCCGGGTTACACCGATCAATTGCAGGCTAAGACGCCGCCCAGTTCCGCCGCTGTCGTCCTCGCCGGCGGCGGAACTGGGCGACGCGCACGAAGTGGCTGGGGCAAGACGCACAAAGCAGTCAGACAAGACCGGACCGATGGCGAAACCCACGAAAGCCCCCTCCTCGCAGACCGCCAGCTTTGGCGCGTTGTTGTGGCAGCGTAAACCCGTGCGCATCGGCGTGCTGCTGCTTATCAATCTCGTGCTGCTGTGGCTTTGCGAGTTCAACGCCGGCATCATCGTCCGCCATTTCGGCCTCTCGGCCGACAACACCCGCATTTTTAACGCCGGCAACGGTCGGGACAACAGCTTCATCGTCCAGTACGACGAGCGCCTGGGCTACCGGCTGACCCGCTCCGACGCTGATCCCAACCGGTTCGAGGACTCCGCCGGCCGCACCGTCTCCCGGGCCAAACCCGAAGGCGTTTTCCGTATCCTGTGCCTGGGCGGTTCCACGACCTATGGCGTAGGCGCGGACAAGACCAATTCGTATCCAGCCCAACTCGAAGACCTGCTGCGGCGCGTCTACGGCGACTGCGGACGGCGTTTCGAAGTGCTCAACGTCGGCGTCATGGGCTACCATAGCTGGCATTCCCGCATCCGCTTCGAAGCCGAACTGGCCGGTTTGCAGCCTGACCTCGTCCTGGCCATGGACGCGGTCAACGATCTGGTCGCCAGCACCGTGGTCGACGACTCCCTGGCCTTTGACCAGGAAAAGGACCGGCTGCTGCGCCTGACCAACTCCGGGGAGCGCCAGGGGCTGCTGGTCGCGGCCAACAAATTTCTCGGCGACCATTCCAATCTGTACCAACTGCTCCAGGCGCTCAGCCGCAAGGCCGCGGCCGCCGCCAAACCCCGGCCCGCCGACAGCGACGACGCCTCGCGGGAGCGTATCGAACGGTTCGGCTACCGCGACAACATGGCCCGTTTGGTCGCGGACGCCAGGGGCGTCGGGGCCGGCTGCGTCCTGGTGGACTATCCCTGGCTGGCCGTGCGCAACCTGCCCCCGCAGGCTCACGAGGTGATGCGTCAGGCCGCCTCGCCTCTGTACACCTTCGGCCGGGACTATTTTCCCGAGGCCAATGATCGGGTGGCCCGAGAAACCGGGGCCACGGTCATTAATCCCCAACCCGCCTTCGACGCCGCCGTGGCGGCTGGTCCGGCCCGAGCCGGCGACATCTATTTCGATGAGATCCATCTGACCAAGTACGGCAACCAGTTGTTGGCCCGCCAGATTCTTGACCAGCTCCCCCGGGAGCCGTCGTTCGCCGCCTACGTGGCCGGCTGCGCGCCAGCCGACCTGCAAAATGCCGTCAAGCTCGATGATCCGCGCATCCATTTCAACAACGGCTGGCCGCGCCCGGACGAGACGTCCGTGCCCCTGGCCCTGGCCGAAGCCGACAACGTCTCGCGCGACGCCGAAGAATACGCCGGCCACGTCCGGCTGGCCCCGGCCGACCCCGCCCGGCCCGCCAGGCTGGGCCTGCGGGCCAAAGCCGCCTTTGCGCCCGAGGCCATGCCGTACGCGCCGTATAATACCTTCTGGTACCCCCGGGTGGCCTGTGATACGGACCGCGTCGAAGTGTTTGCCGGGGACAGGCTCCTGTTTTCCTTGTCCGGGACAAAGGAATGCCGGTTCACCGAGGCGGCCGCCCGCTACGGCCTCAACCTGCCCGGCCTTGTCGGCGCGCAAACCGTGGAAGTCCGGCTCCACGGCCGCGCCCAGGTCTGGCTGACCGACGACAACCTGTTTTTCACCGGGGACGCCACCCACCCCGGCTATTGATCCGGGCTTTGGCCCCAAACCGGGCGCTGCAGCGCCCCTGGCGAGAAAAATGAAAAAGCGCACCATCATCGTTTCCGGTTTGGCCGCCACCTATCCCCTGGGCGGCGTGGCCTGGGACTACATCCAATACCTCCACGGCTTTTACCGCCTCGGCCACGACGTCTACTACCTCGAAGACACCGGCGGCTGGGCCTATGATCCGTTTAACGTCACCTTTGTCGACGACCTGACCTACCACACCAAGTACCTGGGCGATTACCTCGCCGCCCTGGACCCTGGGCTGGCTAAGCGCTTTTGCGTCATCGGCCCGGACGACCGCCACTGGGGCATGTCCGCCGAGGAACTGGCCGCCGTGGTCGGACGCGCCGACGTCTTTTTCAACATCTCGACCACCTGCCAGCTGCGCGAGAGCTACGCCAAGATTCCGGTCAAGGTGCTCATCGACTCCGACCCGCTCTACACCCAGTCGAGCTTCCCGCAGTTTTTGGACGGCACGGCCACGGACGAGGAAAAGCGCAACATCGAAAACATGCGCCGCCACGACGTGTTTTTCTCCTTTGGCGAAAACGTCGGCCAGGATTTCTGCACCGTGCCAAAGGGCGTCATCGACTGGATTCCCACCCGCCAGCCCATCGTGCTGTCCTGCTGGGGCGACGCGCCGGCCAGGCCCGCCCGGCAGACGTTCACCACCGTGCTCTCCTGGCAGCCGGCCCAGAAAGGGCCGCTGGTCGGCGGCGTGCAGTACGGCGGCAAGAACCTCGAATTCGAAAAGATGCTCGACCTGCCCCAAAAGACCACGGCCGAGCTGGAGCTGGCCCTGGGCGGCGGCAAGCCGCCTCGCGAACTCCTTGAGGAAAAGGGCTGGAAGCTGCGTGACGGGTTTTCCATGTCCCAGACGCCCTGGGTCTACCGCGACTACATCTGGGACAGCTACGCCGAATTCTCCACGGCCAAAAACGCCTACGTGGCCACCCAAAGCGGCTGGTTCTCCTGTCGCACCGCCTGCTACCTGGCCTCGGGCCGGCCGGCCGTGGTCCAGGACACCGGCTACTCCCGCTTCATGGACGTGGGCCAGGGCGTGCTGGCCTTCACCAACGAAGCCGAAGCCCTGGCCGGCATCGAGGCCGTGCGCGCCGACTGGGACCGCCACAGCGCCGCCGCCAAGGCCTTCGCCGCGCGCTACTTCGACTCCGACGTGGTGCTGGCCAAGCTTTTGGCCGATGCCTTGGCCTAGCCGCGACCCGGCATCATTGTAGTGCGCTCATGAAAACATCCTTCCGTTTCCTGTTGTCGGGGCTTGCGGCCCTGCTGTGCCTGGCCGCCCTGGCCGGGCCGGCTCCGGCCGGGTCGGCCGAGCGCTTCGGCACGGTCCGCGAGGCCGGCGTCTGGTGGCTCACCCTGCCCGGCGGGCCGCGCTTTTTCTCCATGGGCGTCAACACCGTCAACGGCGGCGACAAGAAAACCCGGGACCGGGGCTACTATTTCGAGAACTTCTACCCCGACCAGGCCGCCTGGGCCGCCGACACCCAGGCGCGCCTCTACGCCTGGGGCTTCAACACCCGGGGCGGCTGGTCCGATCCGACCAAGGCCATGACCCTGCCCATGGTTCCCGAGATTGACCTTGGCCGCAACGCCCGGCTGCACTGGTTCGACCCCTTTGCCCCGGACGCCCTGGAACTGACCATCGCCAAGGCCCGGGAACTGACCGCGCCCTACCGCGACAATCCGGCCGTCATCGGCTACTTCACGGACAACGAAGTGGGCTGGTGGAACGCGCCGCTTTTCAAGTGGTACCTCGGCAACGAATGGGCCAGCTACGCCAAACGCCATGTCTGGCGCATGGTGCATGACCACTACCAGGGCAAGTGGGACAGGCTTCTGGCCGACTTCGTGCCGGCTGCGGGCTACAATTCCTTCGAGGATCTCAAAAAGGGCGGCGCGGAACTCAAGCTGCGGCCCGGCGGCCGCGGCATCGCGCTCATCAACAAGGTGACCGCCGCTTGCGCCGGACGCTACTACGAGCTCGTCTACAAAGCGCTGCGGGCCGTGGACCCGGGCCGGCTGGTCATGGGCGACCGGCTGCCGCTCTACTACAACCAGGACGCGGTCCTGGCCTCGCGCGGGTTTCTTGACGTGCTGTCCACCAACTACAACGTGGACACTCCCGACGGCTGGGTGGCCCCCTACTACTTTGACGGGCTGGCCAAGCTCACCGACACGCCGGTGCTCATTTCGGAATTCTTCTTCGCGGCCAACGAAAACCGCTCCGGCAACGTCAACAACGGCCACCTGATGCATGTGGCGACCCAGGCCGAGCGGGCCACGGGAGCCTCGGCCGCCGTGCGCCACTTCGCCGCCTTCCCCAACGTCGCCGCCGTGCACTGGTTCCAGTACTATGACGAGCCGACCGGCGGACGCGGCGACGGCGAGGACTTCAACATGGGCCTCGTCGACATCCACAACGCCCCGTATGAAAAGCTCTTGGCCGCCATGGCCCCGGCCAACCGCCAGGCTCCGGCCATCCACGCCGCCAGCGCCGGCCGGACGACGCCGCCCCAACCGGCCGTGGTCCCCATCCATCCGGCCGGAGCGCCGGTGTCGCTGACCGACGGCGGGCTGGCCGACTGGCCGGACAAGGCCGGCACGCGCCTGCCCTGGCTGCGCACGGCCGCGCCCCACGTGCCCTTTGGCGACGTGCACATGAGCTGGAGCCAGGACGGGCTGAACCTGTTCCATCTGGCTCAGAACTACGCCGACCTGTTTCTCCTGGCCTACCAGGGCGAGTTCCCCATTTCGGAGACCTACCAGCTGCAGATCGAGGTCGACGCCGGGGCGGGCCTTCGCCGCTTCGCCGCCTGCCTGCTGCCCCAGCCGCACCGCAAGTATCCGGGGCGCTTCGAACTGGTCCCCCGGCTTTTTCGCATCGAGGACGACGGTCGCCTGACGCGCATCGACGAGACCGGGCTTATCCAGGTGCTGGACAAGCCGCTGCCCCACATCGCCCTGGAGATGCGCCTGCCGGCCAAGGAACTGGGCCTGGACAAACTCACGGCGGGGCAAGGACTGTCCTTGCGCCTAAGCGCCACCACGTTTTATCGTGAAATGACCATGACCCTGGGCGCGCCTGCCCAGGGGCGCGGCAAAAAGGACGCGGACAAGCCGTTTGCGGCGATCCTCGCGGACAAGTAAAACCAAGGAAGAACGGATCATGGCCACCAACATTCTGGTCACCGGCGGCGCAGGCTACATCGGCTCCCATACCTGCAAGGCGCTGGCCGCGGCAGGATTCACGCCCATCACCTACGACAACATGGTCTACGGCCACGACTGGGCCGTGAACTGGGGGCCGCTGGTGCGCGGCGACATCTTAAATCGCGGCGAACTCGACGAAGTATTCGCCGAGTTCAAGCCCGTGGCCGTGCTCCATTTCGCCGCCTTCGCCTATGTCGGCGAATCCGTGACCGACCCGGAAAAATACTACCGCAACAATGTGGCCGGTTCGCTGTCGCTGCTCTCGGCCATGCGCAAGGCCGGCTGCCGCCACATCGTTTTCTCCAGCACCTGCGCCACCTACGGCGCGCCCGAACGCGTGCCCCTGACCGAAGACCACCCCACCCGGCCCATGAGCCCCTACGGCACGTCCAAGCTCATGATCGAACAGATGCTCAAGGATTTTGACGCCGCCTACGGCATGACCTACACGGCGCTGCGCTACTTCAACGCCGCCGGGGCCGACCCGGACGGCCAGATCGGCGAGGACCACGATCCCGAAACCCATCTGATTCCGCTGGTCATCGCCGCCGCCCTGGGCCGCATCCCCCGGGTGGAAGTCTTCGGCACGGACTACCCGACCCCGGACGGCACGGCCATTCGCGACTACATCCACGTCGCCGATCTGGCCGAAGCCCACATCCTGGCCGTCAAACGGCTCCTGGACGGGGGCAAGAGCGCCATTTACAACCTCGGCACCGGCACCGGCAACTCCGTGCGCGAAGTGATCCGCACCGTGGAAGAAGTCTCGGGCAAACCCGTGCCCATGGTCGAAGGCCCCCGCCGGGCCGGCGACTCGCCGGGGCTTTACGCCGACTCCGGAGCCATCATCCGCGAACTTGGCTGGAATCCGCGCTACGGCAGCCTGCGCGACATCGTGGCCACGGCCTGGCGCTGGCACGAACAGGGACTGCCGTCCAAAAGGCATTGCAATCTGCGCAAGTCCGGGTAACAAGGATCAAAAGACCATTTTTGCGGAGGATGCCATGGACTTTGCAGCG
>JAEZEM010000118.1 GCA_023417745.1 Pseudomonadota bacterium | reverse complement strand
CTTCGAGACCTGCGCCAAGCTCACCGCCGACCCGATCACCACCGACATCCCCATCATCTTCATCTCGGGCCTGGACGACGTGGAAAACAAGGTCCGGGGCCTCAAGCTCGGGGCCGTGGACTACATCACCAAGCCCTTCGCCCGGGAGGAAGTCCTGGCCCGGGTCAAAATCCACATTCGCCTGCGCCGGGGGCTGCGCGCCCTTCTGGCCGAACAGGCGGCCAAGCTGGCCCAGATCCGCGACGCCCAGCAGGCCATCCTGGTCTGCCCGGACGACATCCCCGAAGCCCGCTTCGCCGTGCGCTACGTGCCGGCCCTGGAGGCCGGCGGCGACTTCTACGACGTCTTCCCCTGGAGCGAGACGGTCATGGTCTATTTTGTGGCCGACATCTCGGGCCACGACCTGGGCGCGTCGTTCGTCACCTCCTCGCTCAAGGCCCTGGTGCGCCAAAACGCCAACCCGCTCTATACGCCCGTCGAGACGCTCAAGAACATGAACAGCGTGCTCACGTCGTTTTTGCGCGACGGGATGCACCTGACCGCCTGTCTGCTCTTTCTTAACCGCGTCCGCTCCCGCCTGACCCTGGTCAGCGCCGGCCATCCCGCCGCCATCAAGGTCGGCGCGGACGGCACGGCCGAAACCCTGGCCTGCGAAGGCGACGTGCTGGGCGTGTTCGAATCCGTCCAGTGCGGCCAGATCGAGTGCGCGGTCGCCCCCGGCGACCGGCTTTACCTTTACACCGACGGCCTCATCGAACGCTTTGGCCCCACCGCCCGGGGCCGGCAGGAAGGCTTCGCGGCGCTTATGGCCGCCTGCCGACAGGCCGCCGCCCTGCCCCTGGACGCCGCGGCGGCGGCCATAAGCGCCGCCCTGCTGCCCGAGGGCGGCCCGGTCCAGGACGACGTGGTGCTCATGGGCATTGAGGTCTAGACGGCCATGTTCGAGTCCCAAACGTCCCCTGACGGCCGCGCCCTGCGCTTTTCCGCCACCCTGGCCATGCTCGACCGGGCCGTGGACGAGGCCGTGGCCTTCCTGGCCTCCCGGCAGGCCCAGGGCAGCCTTTTCGACGTCAAGCTGCTCTTGCGCGAGGCGCTTTTAAACGCCGTGCTCCACGGCAGCCGCAGCGACCCCCTGCGTCAGGTGACCCTGACCCTGGGCTGCGCCAACGGGAAGCTCACCGCCGTGGTCGCCGACCAAGGGCCGGGCTTCAACTGGCGCGCCGCCGCCGACGCCCCGGCTCCGCCCGATGCCGAAAGCGGCCGGGGACTGACCATCATGACCCTTTACGCCGACGATGTGCGCTATAACGCCGCCGGCAACCAGGTGACCCTCGTCAAGGCCGTGTCGGGCCTGACGGGTCCCGCATCCGCCCCGGAAGTCCCCGGGGACGACACCGACCGGAGCCCTGCCATGTACGACATCCGCACCATTGACGGCCGCACCATCCTCACCCCGGCCGGCGACATCGTGGCCTCGGCCGCCGACGGCCTGCGAAGCGCCGTCAAGGACCTGCTGCCCAGCCTCGACGGCCCCTTCGCCATTGATCTCTCCAGGGTGGAGCTCATCGATTCCGTGGGCATCGGCCTGCTCATCGCCGTGCACAATTCCCTGTCCAAAAAGGGCGGCCGCCTGACCCTGGACCACGTCAGCCCGGATCTGGCGGCGCTTTTACGCACCATGCGCCTGGACAAGCATTTTTCCATCCAACCGGCTTGACGCAAAAGGAGCCGCCATGGACCAGCTGGACGACGAAATCCTGGTCATGTTCATTGAGGATTCCCGGGACCATCTCGCCAATATCGAGACGGCGCTCATGGATATGGACCGCCACGGGGCCGACATTGACGAGGAGCTGGTCAACACGGTGTTCCGGGCCGCCCATTCCATCAAGGGCGGAGCCGGGTTTCTCAATCTGGTCAACATCCGCGAGCTGGCCCACCGTCTGGAGAACCTGCTGCACATGATCCGCAGCCGGGAGCTGGCCCCGGACACCCGCATCATCAACCAGCTCCTGGCCGGCTTCGACCGCCTGCTGGCCCTGGTGGAGCTTGGCCCCTCAAGCGACGCCGAGGACATCGGCGAGCTGCTGGCCGCCTTGTCCGCCGTGGCCGAGGAACATTTCACCACCGAGCAGCGGGCCCAGGCCGCGGCCAAGGCCGTGATCGCCCTGCCCGGCGGCGCGGCCGCCTTTCAGGCCGACGAACTGAGCCTGCGCCAGGCGGTAAGCGGCGGCAAGAATCTCTATCTCGTGGAGTACGACCTCATCCACGACGTCCAGGCCCGGGGCAAGACGCCGCTGGACGTCATCACCACCATGGAGTCGAGCGGGCTCATCGTCGACTGCCGCATGGAGCTTGCCGCCGTGGGCGACCTCGACGCGCCGCCCGTCAACCGCATCCCCTTTTACGTGCTCTACGCCAGCATCGTCGAACCCGACATCGTGGGCTACCTGTTCGCCCTGGACGTCAGCCGCATCCACCCCGTGGACCTCGACGCCCTGCTGCCGACGGCCGCCGCCCCGGCCCCGGACGCCGCCGTCCCGGCTCAGGCCCAGGCCCCGGCCCGGGAATTCGGCCCCTGGCTGCTGACCAACGGCCAGCACGCCGCCGAGCTGCGCCTGACCCCGGGCCAGATCCCCGAGGCCGCCGCCGCCCGGGAAGCCTTGCTGGCCGCCCTGGCCACCGGTTGCGACACGCGCCTTATCTGGCCCGAGGCCCCGGCCTGCGATCTGGCCCTGCTGCAAGTCCTGTTGGCCGCCGCGCGCAGCTTCGCCGCCCGAGGGCTGACCCTGGCCCACGGCGAGACCCCGCCTCCGGCCCTGGCCGAGACCGTTTGCCGGGCCGGCCTCGGCCCGGCGGATCTGGCCGCCGCCGGACTGCCCGGCGACCTGTTGATCGCCGCATTCCCGTAACGACAAAACGCCCGTCATGGCCGCCCATGACGCCGGCATGGCTTACAACGCACGCCTCGCTGCCTTCGCCGCCCCAGGCGGTAAGCAAACAAGGCAGGCCCCAACGGAGGAACGGATGGCTTTCGACGCCGAGACCCGCGCCCTGTTCCAGGAAGAAGTGGCCGAGAACCTCGCCGAACTCGACGGGGCGCTGCTCGAACTGGAAAAAAATCCCCGCGATCACGCTCTGGTCGACCGGATCTTTCGGGCCGTGCACACCCTCAAGGGGGCCTGCAACATGTTCGGCCTCGTCCAGGTCGTGGCCCTGGCCCATGACCTGGAGTCGCTTTTCGACCATGTCCGGGGCGGCTGGCGACGGGTGAGCAAGGAACTCCTCGACGCCGCTTTCGCCGCCAAGGACCGTTTCGCCGCCATGCTGGCCGAAGGGGCCGACCCCGAGGCCGAGGCCGACCCGGTCCTGGCCGAACGCCTCAAGACGCTGCTGCGCACCACGGACATGCCCGACGAGGAACCGGCCGCAGCCACGACCAGCAACGAGGCCCCGCCCGCCTCCCCGGGCGGCGACCAGGACGACGCCGAACTGGCCGCCGTCCTGGCCGGCATCCTGCCCGACGCCCCCCACGCGCCCCAGGCCTGGGACATCGTGTTCGCCCCGTCCGACCCCGGCCATCTTGCCCGTAGCGACCCCCTGGCCCTGCTCGACGAGCTGCGTAGCCTTGGGCAGGTGGAGGCGCGCTGCGACGTAAGCGCCGTCCCGGAGCTGGAGGCCCTCGACCCGGCCGACTGCCGGATGCGGTTCTTCTTGCGCCTGACCACCGGGCCTGACGCCAACGCCAACGCCCTGCGCGACGTGTTCCTGTTTTTGGACAACCCCGGCGACGTGACCATCACTCCGGCCGAGGCCGGCGCGCCCATGGGCGCGCCGGTCCCGGCCGTGCCGCGCCCCCCGGTCCAGGCCACGCGGCCGGCCGCCGCGCCCACATCCGATCCGGTCAAAGCCGCCGTCCCCAGCCCCGCCGCGCCGCCGGCTCCGACCGCAGCCAGGACGCCGATCCCGGCTCCAAGGCCCGAGGCCCCGGCGACGCCCCAGGTCGCCCCGAGCGTCGAGGCCAAAGCCGCGCCCCTGGCCGCCAAGAAAGAAGCCATGCAGAGCCTGCGGGTGGACGCCGGCAAGCTCGACGATCTGGTCAATCTCGTCGGCGAACTGGTCATCGCCCAGGCCCGGCTCACCCAGCTGGCCGGAAGCCTGGCCCATCCGGCCCTGACCAGCGTGGCCGAGGAGATCGAACGGCTGTCCAACGAGCTGCGCGACAATACGCTGGGCATCCGCATGCTGCCCATCGGCACGACGTTTAGCCGGTTCCGGCGGCTGGTGCGCGACCTGTCCTCGGAGATGCGCAAATCCATCGAACTCGTCACCGAGGGCGGCGAGACGGAACTCGACAAAACCGTCATCGAGCAGCTCAACGATCCGCTGGTCCATCTGCTGCGCAACAGCATCGACCACGGCATCGAATCCCCCGAGGACCGGCTGGCCGCCGGCAAGCCCGAGGCCGGGACCATCATCCTGTCGGCCGAACACGCCGGCGGCGAGGTGGTGCTGACCATCGTCGACGACGGCAAGGGCATGCAGGCCGAGCGCATCCGGGCCAAGGCCGTGGAAAAGGGCCTCATCCCGCCGGACGCCCGACTGACCGACAGCGAGTGCTTCAACCTGATCTTTCTGCCCGGCTTTTCCACGGCGGAGAAAATCACCAACATCTCGGGCCGGGGCGTGGGCATGGACGTGGTCAAGCGTTCCATGGACGCGCTGCGCGGCAAGATCGACGTGCACAGCGAGCCGGACAAGGGCACGCGCATCACCATCCGGTTGCCGCTGACCCTGGCCATCATCGACGGACTCCAGATCAAGGCCGGCGAGGACCAGTACATCATTCCGCTGTCGCTGGTGGAAGAATGCGTGGAACTGTCGCGCGAGAGCGGCGAAGGGGCCGGACGCGGCCGCACCATCCAGCTGCGCGGTGAAATCGTGCCCTATATCCGGCTGCGCGAGGCTTTTGAAATGGACGGCCGACCCCCGGCCATCGAGCAGGTGGTGGTGACGCGATTTGAGGGCGAGCGGGCCGGCATTGCCGTGGATCAGGTGCTTGGCCAGCAACAGACGGTCATCAAGAGCCTTGGCAACTATATCGGCTCGGTGTCCGGCATCTCCGGCGCGACCATCAACGGCGACGGCACCATGTCGCTCATTCTCGACGTGCCCTCCCTGGTCGCTTCGATGAAACGAGCCGCGGCCTAAGGTCGATTGTGCAGTCGAAACGCCGGCCGCATCAAGGCCTTTCGACCTTCGGCCCGGCAACCATCGCTCCTGGCGGCCCTCCCGGGCGGAACGAAGACGCCAAACGCGCCCGCCGCATTGACCACGCGGCCCCAGGCCGCTACACTCGGCCAAATTGACAGGATGAGGAAGACCATCGCATGTCCAACGATCCGTATGCCCTGTTCGCCGACTTCGTGGCCCGCAAAAAACTCAAGATGACGCCCCAGCGGCGGCAGATTCTCGACGTGTTCCTGGCCGAGGAAGGGCATCTCACCTCCGAAGAGCTCTACCAGAAGGTCAAGGCCGACTATCCCGGCATCGGCCAGGCCACGGTCTACCGCACGCTCAAGCTTTTAGCCGACTCCGGCCTGGCCAAGGGCGTGGAGTTCGGCGATGGGGCCATGCGCTACGAAATCCTCTACGGCCAGACCCACCACGACCATCTCATCTGCGAAGCCTGCGGGGTCAACGTCGAGGTGGTGGACCCGGCCATCGAGCGGCTTCAGGAAGAAGTGGCCCGCCGCCACGGCTTCACCCTGACCGGCCACAAGCTCTATCTCTACGGGCTGTGCCCGGAGTGCCGCAAAAAGCGCGCCTAGCCCGGATTTGCGCCAGAACAATCCGCGCGGCGGCCCCTGCCTGGGGCCGCCGTTTTTTTGCGTCGCCAAGACGCGGCCGTTTAGCGCTCCTCGGGCGCGTCGTCGTTCTCGTCCGTTTCGTCGTCCTCGGCCAGGGCCGGGCCGTCGCCAAGTTCGGCCAACCCGGCCGCCGCCAGCCCTTCGGCCCAGCCCCCGGGACGGCCGGCGCATTCGGCAAAAACCCGGCTGGGGCAGCAGGCGCAGCGCTCGGGGTCCAGCCGGGCCACAATGCCGGCGATGGCCGATTCCTTGTCGCGAAAAACGTTCTCCGCCCCGATGCGGTCCAGGCAGCCGCCGCGCACCAAGAGTTCCATGACCTCGCCCTTGAGCGAGCAGAAAAAGATCTCCCGACCCGAGAGCTTCATGGCCCCGGCCTCGTGGAACAGCATGTGGCAGCCGCCGGCGTCGATGAAGTTGATGCCCGAGCCGATGATGAGGATGTGGCACTGCTCCGGGCTGCCCTCCACGATGCGGTGGAGTTCCTCGGCGATGTGGTTGACGGCCCCGAAAAAGATGGAGCCGTCCAGGCGCAGGATCTTGAGCTGCGGGCATTCGGCCAGCTTCTTGCGGCGCACGTTGACCAGAGCGTGCCGGGAGGAGGCCGGGTCCGGGGCCAGGGTGATGAAGTGGGGGTGGCTGGTGCGGCGCAGATACAGCAAAAGCGACAGCATGACCCCGGCGTAGATGGCGAATTCCAAGCCGACGAAAAGCGTGGACAAAAAGGTGGCCGCCAGCACCCCGGCCTCGGACCGGTCGGTGCGCAGGATGTGCCGGATGGTCTTGGCGTTGACCAGCCCGGCCGCCACCAGCACTATGACCCCGGCCATGGCCGCGATGGGCAGGTAGGCCGTGGCCGGCGCGACCAGGAGCACGACCAGGGCCAGCAGCACGGCCGAGAACACGGCGGCCAGGGGTGTTTTGCCCCCGGCGTCGAAATTGACGCCGGTGCGGGTAAACGATCCCGACGAGGCATAGCCCGAGAAAAAGCCGCCGGCCATGTTGGCCAGCCCCTGGCCGATGAACTCCTGGCTGTTGTCGATATGCTGCTGCGAGCGCACGGCCACGGCCCGGGCAATGGACACGGCCTCGGCCAAACCCAGCATGGCCACGGCCAAGGCCCCGGGAAACAGCACCCGGAAGGTGTCGAGGTCGATTTCCGGCAGGGAAAACGGCGGCAGGCTGGCCGGCAACGCGCCCACAAGCTTGGCCCCATGGCCGGCCCCGTCCAGAACATGGCACAGCAAGCTTCCGGCAATGAGCGACAACAGCAGGGCCGGGCAGCGCGGCCACAACCGTCGAAGCGCCACGGCCGTGGCGAGCGTGGCCCCGGCGATCAGGGCCACGTGACCGTTTATGGCCGGCAACTGCTCAAAAAACGACAGCCAGATTTCCAGAAAGGAACCGCCGCGCGGCAGGGTGAGGCCGAAAAAATGCCCGAGCTGGCTGGTGGCGATGAGGATGGCCGCGCCGGCGGTAAAGCCCGTGACCACGGAATGGGACACGAAATTGACCACCCCGCCCAGGCGGGCCAGCCCCAGGCCGAACTGGACCAGACCGGCCAGGACGGTCAGCGCCAGCACGAGCCGGATGTACTCCGGCGAGCCGGGCGGGGCGAGCTGGCTGACGTTGGCGAAAACGACCAGGGAGATGGCCGTGGTCGGGCCGGAGATGAGATGCCAGGACGAGCCGAAAAGGGCGGCCACGATGACCGGAACCATGGCGGCGTAGAGGCCGTATTGCGGCGGCAGGCCGGCGATGGCGGCAAAGGCCACGCCCTGGGGCAGCACGATGACCGCGCCGGTCAGCCCGGCCCACAGGTCGGCGGTCAGCGTGCGCCGGCCCACCCGGGGCCACCAGGCGAGGAAAGGAAACAGGCGCGGCATAAGCCGCAGCAGCGGCTCGAAGCGCGACGGGCGGCGGGGCAGTTCGCAGTGTTCCACAGGGCTTCTCCGGGAGGGGCGTATGGTAGCGACCATACCCGGGAAGCGGCAGGGGTCAAGAAGGAGGAGCCACGGCCATCGACAGGGACGCCGCGACGTCGTTGCCGCCCTTGGGCGGGCGGACGCAACGAAAGCATTGGTTTTTTCCCGGCCGCCCGCTATCGTGCTCCCGGCCCTAGGGCCGCCAAACAGACCATGCCGCGACGTCCCGGAGAAGCGCTATGCTGACCATGGCCTGCGTCGGATCGACCAATTTCCTCGGCTGCCTGCCGAGCGACGCGTTTGCTGTCGTGCCTGTCGCGCCAGACGCCTTCAAGTGCCGCACCTGGGAGGGCATCCGAGCCGTCTGCGGCCGGTCGCCCGACATCGTGGCCTACTTCGACTACAGCGCGCCGCCGCCTCTGCCCGGGGTGGAGCACTTCCCTTGCCTGACCGTTTTTGGTTGCGTGGACAGCCACATCCACCATTGGTATCCGACCTATGCCCAGGCCTTTGACCTGTGCACGGTGAGCCTGCGCGACCATCTGCCGGCCTTTCAGGAGAATCTGTCCCCGGACCGGGTCCTCTGGCTGCCGCCCTCGGCCGAGGCCATCCCGCCCGAGGCCCTGCCCCGGGAGGACGCCAAGGACATCGATCTGCTCTTTGTCGGCAAGGTTGACGCCGAACTGACGCCCCGTCGGGCGGCCCTGCTGACGCAGCTCGCCTCCCTCTTCCCGGGCCTCGTCGTCACCCAGGGGAGCTGGCGCGAACTGTTCCCCCGGGCGCGCCTCGTGCTCAACATCGCCGAACACGGCGACCTCAACTTCCGGGTTTTCGAGGCGCTCTCCGTCGGTTCCTGTCTGCTGACCCCGGAAGTCGGCCACGGCCTGACCGAGCTTTTCACCCCGGGCGAGCAGCTCTTCACCTATCCGCCCGGCGACCTGGACAGTCTGGCCGCCCTGGTCCGGACCTTGCTGCCCGACCCGGCCAGGCGCGAGCGCGTGGCCCGGCAAGGCCTGGAAGCCCTGCGCGCCCGGCACAGCCCGACCGCCCGGGCCGCCCGGTTCGCCGACTTTGTCGCGGCGCAGCCGGCTAAGTCGCTGACACGCCGCCGGCTGGACGCGGCCCGGGATCTGCCCGCCTCCCTGCGGCTGCTCTATCTCCACTGGGCCGAGGCCCTGCCGGGCGACCCGCGCGCCGCGCTCTATCTGGAAGCGGCCAAGGGCCGCCTGCCCGCCGGGACCGGCGGCCTGTAGCCGGACGCGAGACAGCGGCCGGCCGCCAAGCCGGACCGCCCGCCCAGACGCCGTGCGCGCCATGGTCAGGCTGCGGCCGGCAAACGCCGCTGGCCCTCGGGACGTTTTGCGCCTATGTCGAAAATAGCCGAGGAGTTCCCGCGCCCTCGCGCCCCCCATTTCGCCGGTTCGGAGGAACCCATGCCTGACGCCGTATTGGTCAGCGATTTCGACGGCACCATGACCGCCCATGACTTCTATTCCCTGGCCGTGGCCCGGCTGCTGACGCCGGACGATCTCGGTCCCTGGCAGGACTACCTGGCCGGCCGCCTGACCCATTTCGCCGCCCTTCGGGCCATCTTTGCCCGGCTGCGCGCGCCCCTGGACGAGGTCCTGGCCGTGGTCGAGGCCATGGGCCTTGATCCCGGCCTGGCTGACGCCGTGGCCCGGCTGCGGCAAGCGGGCTGGGAGATCGTGGTGGCCTCGGCCGGCTGCGACTGGTACATCCGCCGGCTTCTGGACGCGGCCGGAGTGGCGCTCACCGTCCATGCCAATCCCGGGCACTACCCGCCTGGCGGGCCGCTTATCATGGACGCGCCGCCGCCGTCGGCCTTCACCTGCCCGGAGACGGGCGTGGACAAGGCGGCCGTGGTCCGCGACGCGTTGGCCCGGGCCGGGACGGTGGCCTTTGCCGGCGACGGCTTCGCCGATCTGCCGGCCGCGCTTTTGGTCGCGCCCGACCGGCGCTTCGCCCGGGGCGACCTGGCCGGGGCGCTGACCGAGCGCGGCGAGGGTTTTCGGCCCTTTGCCTGCTGGTCGGCCGTGGCCGAGGCGCTTTTGGCCCAAGGGGGACGGCCATGAAAACCATCTCCGTGCCGGCCTTGGTGCGCATCAAGCCCGGCGCGCTGGATCGGCTTGGCCTGTATCTGCGTCGCGGCGGCCGAAAGCGCGCCCTGGTGCTGACCAGCCAGGGCCTGCCGCCGTCGATTGCCGCCTCCATCCTGGCCGGTTTCGAGGCCGAGGGCATCGAGGTCGCCGCCATGAGCGAGGCGGCGGACAACCGCTTCGAGGACGCGGCCACGGCCTTTGCGGCCCTGCCCCGAAAGCTCGACGCCGTGGTCGGCCTTGGCGGCGGCAAGGCCCTGGACATGGCCAAGTATCTGGCCTTCCTGGCCCGGCTGCCCTATTTCGCCGTGCCGACCTCCCTGTCCAACGACGGCTTTTGCAGCCCCCAAGCCAGCCTGACCATGGCCGGAGCGCGCCGTTCCCTGGCCGCCGCCCTGCCCCAGGGCGTGGTCATCGACACCGGCGTCTGCCTGGCCGCTCCGCGCTTACTCTGGCTGTCGGGCGTGGGCGATCTGGCCTCCAAGCTGACGGCGGTTTTCGACTGGAAGCTGGCCTTCCACCACCGCCGCGAACCCGTGGATGATCTGGCGGCGCTACTCTCCGACGCCACGGTGCACCAGTTCATGGACAACCCGAGCTTCGACGCCAAGGGCATGGAACTGCTCGGCACGGCGCTGATGCTCAACGGCATCGCCATGGAAATCTGCGGCTCGTCGCGCCCGGCCAGCGGCTCGGAACATCTCATTTCCCACGCCCTGGACGCGACCTCGGCCCGGCCCCGGCTCCACGGCCTGCAGGTCGGCCTGGCCAGCTACATCGTCAGCCGCTTGCAAGGCGGCGGCCAGACCGAAAGCCTGGCCGGACTGTTCGAGGCCACGGGCTTTTTCGCGGCCGTGCGGGCCGATCCCTTTTCGCGGCGGGAGTGGCTGGAAGCCGTGAAACGCGCCCCGACCATCAAGGATGAGTTTTTCACGGTGCTGTCGCTGCGCGACTGTCTGGGCGAAGTGCGGGCCATCATGGACGACGACCCCAGGCTGGCCGGCTGCTTCACGGAGTAGGGGCGCGCCAGGCCCCGCTCCCCTTGCCATGACGGCCAAAGCGCCTTACAGTTACGGTACCTTTCTCCATGGACGGAGCCGGTCCCCGAAGCACGGGGCCGCGAGGGCAGGCACGCTCGTGTCCCCGTCGCGTGGCGCTTTTGCGCCCGGAGTCCGCCCATGGCCGCCATTGCCGCCGCATCGCCCATAGGGGCCTACCAGCGCGAGGCGTCTCGATTGACGCCGGCCGCGCCGCGCGTGCCCGGCAAGGTCATCAGCCGCGAGGCCGGCCTCTCGTTCGGTCCCTTTTCCCTGCGCTACTCGGCCACGGACTACGAATTCGACCTCTCGGGCGCCACAGCCCAGACCAGCTTCATCGACGCCTTGGACGCCGCCGCCGCCAGCGCCTTGTTGGCCGAAACGCCGGCCCTTGGCCAGACGCCCCCGCCCAACGCCTACACCCGCCGTCAAGCCCTGGCCGGCTACGCCACAGCCGCCGCCGTCACGCCCCAGACCGCCTCCGGCCCGACCATGCTGTCGCTACGGGTCTGATTTTTCCCCGCCGACGCCGCCGGCACGACAGTTCCCGCCCTGGCCGTCCGTTCGGGCGCGCCAACGCAACGTTCGGCGTCAACCAGCCTGGGGCAGTCTGCCGCGCCAAAACCTGGGCACGATGCCGCCCACGCGACGGCAATATTGCCGGTACTGCTCGCCGAAACGCGACACCAGCCAGGCCTCTTCATGGGGAATGCACAGCCAGTAGAACACCCCCGCCACCACCGGGGTCATAAGCGCCAGCAGCGTGCCTTGCAGCAGCGCCAGCCCGGGCACGATGCACCAGATCCAGGCGGCGTAGAGGGGATGGCGCACCACGGCGAAAATGCCGCGCGTGGCCAGCTGTCCGGCGTCGATGGCCCGATAGACCGAGAACGTGCCCAGGGCGTAGACCACAAGCCCCAGCAGCAACAGCACGCCGCCCACGGTCAGGGCCAGACGTTCGGGCAGCAGCCGGTCGCAAAAGGATTCGATCAGGATGGCGTCATAGACGATGGCGAGCAAACCGTAGCAGATGGTGGCTCGGTAGAGCATGGTGCCCATTCCCCAACGATTCATGGCCTCACCTCCAGGGGGGTCATGTCTCGCTTGCACCGAAAAACGCGTCGCCTGTCAAGGGGGTCTTGACAGGGCCGGGCTTCCTCGGCCACCCAGAAATGGTTGTGTCCATCCAAGTCGTACGCCTTCTCGCCGCCGCGCCCCTGCCCATGACCGTGGCCGTCGCCCTGGGACTTGTCTCCGCCTTGTGGCTGGGACTTTTCTGCACGGCCTCCCTCCGGGCCGCCCTGGTCATGGCCGGCGCCTCGGCCGGCGGGGCCATGCTTTCGGTCTGCGATGCCCTGTCCCGGCTGGCCGAGGCGCGCCGGGTGCGCCGCATCCTGGCCCGCCGGGGCTTCGATCCCCGGGTCTTCGACGCCATGGCCGGCTCCCGCTGCCAGCGCGACGCCGCCCTGCACGCCGCCCGCCAGGCCGGTTGCCTCGACGAGGCCAAAGCCCACTACCGCTCCCGGGGCTTTGCCTGGCATCATGTGCTGCCGCAAGGAGCGACCAGCGCCCCCTGGCGACTGCTCGCCCCCCGGTTTCTCAAGGGAAGCTTCCTGGCCTTTCGCCGCCCGCGCCGGCCGCGCCCCTAGGCAACCCGGCGCAAACCGCCACCGGA
>JAEZEM010000115.1 GCA_023417745.1 Pseudomonadota bacterium | reverse complement strand
AGCCAGGCCGGTTCCTCGACAAAGCCGCCCGGCGCGGCCGGATCGGGCGCCCGGCGCAGCACGGGCCGGCCGTGATCCTGGACCTCGGCCATGGCCATGGCCCCGACCGGACACACAGCCAGGCAGGCCTTGCAGCCGATGCAGCGGCCGGCTTCGACCACCACGCCCGAGGCGTCGCAGCGCACGGCGGCGGTGGGGCACACAGCGGCGCAGGGCGCGGCCTCGCAGTGGCGGCAGGCGACCGGGGCCGCGGTCCCTTCCTCGCGCACGAGATAGAGCCTGGGGACCGGGGGCCGCGTCATGCTGCCCACAGTGGCCCCGGCCGCCATATGGGCGGCGGCGCAAGCCAGTTCACAAGCCCGGCAGCCAATGCAGGCCCCAGGCGTCACACTCACAAAAGGTCGTAATCCCATACTATTCACATCCAACCTCGCTTACCCCCTTCCCCCTTTCGGGGGGTCCGGGGGGATCATCCCCCCGGCCGCCGGAGGCATCTTCCTTCTTCTCAATAGCCACAGCGCAAGCCTTGAACGACGGCGTGCCGGCCACGGGGTCGGCCTCGGCCGTGGTCAGGGCGTTGGCCGGGGATTCGGTGAAATGGAAGGTCATAAAGACCATGCCGGGCGGCACGCGGCGGGTGACGCGCGCCCGGGCCGCTACCTCGCCCCGACGCGTGCGCAGGCGCATGAGGCCGCCGTCTTTGATGCCGTAGCGGGCGGCGTCGTCGGGGTGCACCTCGGCCAGTTCCTCGGGGGCCGCGCCGGCCAGGCCGTAGCAGCGCCGGGTCATGGTGCCGGTATGATAGTGGGGCGACACGCGGCCGGTGGACAGGGTCAGCGGATAGTCGTCGTCGGGCGGCTCGGCCCGGGAGCGCGCCGTCAGCGGCACGAACCGGCCCAGGCCCCGGGCGAAGCGGCCCACGTGCAGGATGGGCGTGCCCGGATGGGTTTCGTCCGGGCAGGGCCATTGCAGGCCGCCGTGTTCCAGCCGGGCGTAGGTCATGCCGGCGTGGCTGGGGGTCAGCCGGCGCATCTCGTCAAAGACGGCCTCGGCGTCGGGGTAGCGTTCGGGCCGGCCCAGGCGGGCCAGCAGCTCGGCCAGGATCATCCAGTCCGGGCGGCTGTGGCCGACGGGCTCCACGGCCCGGCGCACCCGCTGCACCCGGCGTTCGGTGTTGGTAAACGTGCCGTCTTTTTCGGTGAAGCTGGCCCCGGGCAGCACCACGTCGGCCAGCTCGGCCGTTTCGGTCAAAAAGATGTCCTGGACCACCAGAAAATCCAGCGCTTTCAGGCAATGGGCCACATGGGCCACGTCCGGGTCGCTACGCATGGGGTTTTCGCCAAAGACGTAGACGGCGCGAAGCGTGCCGTGGTGGGCGGCGTCGAGCATTTTGGGGATGGTCATGCCGGGCTTAGCCGGAAGCGTCACGCCCCAGGCGGCCTCGAAGGCGGCCCGGGTCGCCGCATCGCTGACCGGCCTATAGCCGGTCAGGACGTTCGGCAGCGCGCCCATGTCGCAGGAGCCTTGAACGTTATTTTGCCCCCGCAGCGGGTTCACGCCGGTCTTGGGCCGGCCGAGGTTGCCGGTGGCCAGGGCCAGGTTGGACACGGCCAGGACGTTGTCCGTGCCGGTGACGTGCTGGGTGACGCCCATGGTGTAGTAGAAGGCGGCGTTGGCGGCCTTGCCCAAAAGGCGCGCGGCCCGGCGGATGGCCTCGGCCGGCAGGCCGCAGACCCCGGCCGCGTCTTCGGGGGCAAAGGCGGCCAGCCCCTGGCGGAAAGCCTCGAAGCCTTCGGTGCGGGCGGCGATGAAATGCTCGTCGGCCAGGCCTTCGTCCAGGATCACCCGGGCCAGAGCCGACAGCAGCGTCACGTCCGTGCCCGGAGTCAGGCGCAGCCAGACGTCGGCCCTTGTCGCCAGATCGATCTCGCGCGGGTCGATGACCACGAGGATAGCTCCCCGGCGCTTGGCTTCGAGCATGGCCAGGCCCATGACCGGATGGCATTCGGTGGTGTTGGAGCCGATGACGCACAGGGCGTCGCCCGGCCCCATGGCGGCGATTTCGCCGATGGCGTTGGTCATGGAGCCGCTGCCCAGGGTGGTGGCCAGACCGGCCACGGTGGGGGCGTGTCAGAGCCGGGCGCAGTGGTCGATGTTGTTGCTGCCAAGCCCGGCCCGGAAAAGCTTCTGGAAGAGGTAGTTCTCCTCGTTGGTGCAGCGCGCGCTGCTAAAGCCGCCCACGGCCGACGGGCCGCCCGTCGCGGCGGCCTCGGCCAGCCGGCCGGCGACCAGGGCCAGGGCGTCGTCCCAGGAGGCCGGGACCAGCCGGCCGCGCGAGCGGATCAGCGGCGTGCGCAGCCGGTCGGGATGGGTGACAAAATCGAAGCCGAAGCGGCCCTTGGCGCACAGCGCGGGACCGTTGACCGAAGGCGACGGGCCGGGCTCGGACCGAACCACGCGGCCGTCTTCGACGCAAAGGGTCAGGGAGCAGCCGACGCCGCAGTAGGGACAAATGGTGGGGATGTGTTGCATGGGCGTGCCTTGAGGCACAGGCCATGCCAGGACATGGCGGTTACGGCAAGGCCCTATCCGCCTCGCCAATCGGGGCCGGGGTTGCCTCCAGGGGCGCGGCGCGCCGGCGGGCAATCGCGCCGATGACGCGGAATTTAACGACCTTGCCGGTTGTCTCGGCGCGCCAGACCGCCTCCAGGGCCAGAGTCAGGCAGCCCGCCAGACACAGAACGTCAGCCGCCAGGAATAACGGCAAGGGCAACCGGAGCAGGGCGTGATGGCCGGCCAAGACGCGCCCGGCCTCGGCCAGTCCGGCCGCGCTCGTCTCCTGAAACGGCAGTACACCGTAGGTGCCGTCGAGAAAGGCGGCATTGAACACCCCGGCCAGCAACAGCAGGGCCAGGCTTCCCGCGCGTCGACCGCCCAGGGCCGGCCCCAGGAGCAGCAGGGCCAGGGTCACGGGCAGAGCCAACATGCCGTACCAGCCGCCGGTGGTGGGCACGCCCCAGCGGGCGGCCGAATGCACGGCGTGGTAGCCCAGGGCGGCCACGGTAAACAGCCACAAAAGCCCCAGGCAGACCGCGCCGCTGCCCAGCCGTCCGGCTTCGCGCCGGCCCCGGGACCGGGCCAGGGCCACGGCCAGGGAGGCGGCGCAAAACGTCACGGCCAGCTTGAAGGCGCTGCTCATCCAGTCCGGCGAACGCAGGTTGGACCAGCCGGCCAGGTGGGGGATGGCGTTGTAGAGCACCGGATTGCGGAACACGCCGTAGCCAAGGTTGCCCGCCGCCGCGAGGTAACGGGCCGGGCCGAAGCCTTGTTTGGCGTTTAGCACCGCCTCCTGCATGGCCGTGGGCTGGCCATAGCGGGCAAAATTGGCGGCATGATGCCAGCCGGCCACGGTCAGATAGCCCACGGCCAGGGCGACGGCGCAGACCAGCGCCGCCTGGCGGCTTCCGGGACGGCGGCCCTGCCAGAGGACGGCCAAGCCCAGGGCCGGAACCAGGGCCAGGGTTGTGGATTTGGCCAGCACGGCCAGCCCGACCAATCCGCCGAGCAGGGCGTAGCGCCATAGCCGGCCGGGCGCGGCCAGCGGGCGCGGCGTGATACGCAGCAGGTACAAGGCCAGGGCGGAGGTGCCGAGAAAAAGGGCCAACGCGTCGTTGGAAAAACGGGCGAAGTTGTAAAAGACGTACGAGAAGCTCACGCACAGCAGGACCACCCCGTCAGGCAGCCAGGACAAGCGGCCGTCGCGGGGAAACACCCGGCGCAGCAGGCGATGCCACAGGAAAAGCGTGGGCAACAGGAGCAGGCCGTTCACCAGGCGCACGCCGTCGGCCCAGGCCAGCAGGCTGGCCGGGTCCGAACCGGACAGAAAGGGCGCGGCCAGGAAATAGAGCAGCGGCCCGTGCTGGGCTTGGTAGCAGAACATGTCGTAGCGCTTGGCCGGCTCCAGGGAACAGGCCGGATCGCCGCCGGGATAAGGCTTGGCGTCGATGCCGCGCAGCATGGACAGCGACGTGGTCGGGTGGGGATGGGCTTCGATAAACGGCACGAGCTCGCGCGGCATGGGCGTGCGGGGCGTGGGCATCGCCCCGGTCTTGTGGACGTGGTAGGCCACGGCCAGATGCGGCAGCTCGTCCCAGCCGTTAAACGGCAGTTGGATCTGGGCCACGGCGACCACGCGCACGGCGGCCAGGGCCAGGATCAAGGGAAGCAGCCATCTTCGTGGTCGAGGCCATCGAGACAATAAAGAGGCGAAACGCACGCGCCGCATAGAGTATCCCGACCGGGGCGGCGTGCCAGGCGCGACGCCTGGCCTCCCGTCCGCGAGGCGACCGGTCCGAGTCCACGCCGCCGTGCGACGCCCGACCCGCCGCTTAGACGCCGGCTCCGACAATCCGGTTACGCCACCTCCAGGCCGCCATCAAACGCGGCGTTTCCGGTTTGGAAAACGCATGACACGCCGCCCGACCGCGACGCCGCGACATCAAAGAAACGCCCCATGGCGAATCGGTGACGCTGATTTCCCGCTTTCCGCCCGCTTCGTCACGCAAACGCCGCAAAGCCTTCACCCGACCGCGCCCATCGGTACGTAGCAGTGGCGGCAATTCCAGTCAGCCCTGGACAACCCCCCGCCTCCGAGACGTACCATGAGCCTCAAATACAAGCTTATCCTCTTTTGTCTGGCCATCAGCATCCTGCCCTTGGCGGTCACGGCCGTGGTCAGCCTGCGTCAGGCCGGCGGCATCCTCGGCGAACAGGCCTTTGCCGGCCTGGAAGCCGCCCGGGACAGCCGCAAGCAGGCCCTGGAGGCGGCGGCGGCCACCTGGCTGCGCGAGGCGGCCATCCTGGCCAAGGTCAAGGAAGTCTATAACGGCGTCGGCATGTTGCGGGACTATTTCATGCTCGGCAAACCCGGGGTGCGGGTAGAGACGGCCACCGACGAATATAAAGATCTGCGCGACTACGTGGCCCCGCCCTTTGCCCCCTTCACCGAGGTGCTCGGGTTCGAGGACGCCCTGGTCGTGGCCGACGACGGCCGGGTCTATTACGCGGCCAAGGGCGGCCGGGAGGTCGGCGAGGACCTCAAGGCCGGGCCGCTCAAGGATTCCAGCCTGGCCGCCGCCTGGAAAGGGGCCATGGCCGGCAAGATCACCTTTGCCGATTTCGCGCCCTACGCCCCCCTTGGCGGCGAGCCGGCCGCCTTTGTGGCCGCGCCCATCAAAAACCACACCGGCACCATGATCGAGGCCGCCGCCGTGCTGCGCGTGCCGCGCGCCGAGCTGGCCCGCATCATGGGCCAGGGCGAGACGGCCGGCATGGCCCGGGAATTCGTGCTGGCCGGGGCCGACGGCGGCGTGCGCGTGGCCTCGACCCAAGGGCTTTCGGCCATTTCCGGCGTGTCCGCCGACACCGCCCAAAAGGCCCTGGCCGGACAGACCGGCGACGCCTCCGGTCCGGGCGAGAACGGCCAGGAGACCCTGGCCGCCTACGCGCCGGTCGTTTTCGGCGAAACGCCCTTTGCCCTGGTAGCCCGCACTCCGGCCGACGAGGCCTTTGCCGCCGCTCGGGGCCTGCGCCATGTCTCCCTGGCCGGGGCCGGGGTGACGGCCGGCCTGGTGCTCCTGGCCGTGACGCTTTTTTTGCGCAAGGAAATCCTCAAACCCCTGGCCGGCATCCTCGACTATCTGGCCGCCGTCACCCACGGCGATTTCGCGGCCGCGCCGCCGGCGACCCTTCGCGGCGAAATGGAGCGCCTGCGCCAGGGCTTGATCGCCATGGTGGCGGAAATCAAGAATAAGCTCGGCTTTTCCTCCAGCATCTTAAAAGCCATCACCCTGCCCTGCCTGGTCGTCGACACCGACGGCCGGGTGACCTTCGTCAACCCGGCCCTGCTCCACCTGCTCGGGCGCGGCAACGACTACAAGGCCGTGCTCGGCCGGCCGGCCGTCGAGGTCCTGGGCCGCAACCCGGAGCTGACCAGCCAGCTCGCCGGCTGCCTGACCGACCGGGCCTGCCGGCTGGGGGTCGAAAGCCTGCTGTCCGACGGCACGGACGCTTTGCGCCATGTGCGCGTGGACACCGCGCCGCTCTATGACCTCGACGAGGGCCTGATCGGGGCGTTTGCCCTGGTGGTGGACCTGACCGACGTCAAATCCACCGAGGCGCTCGTGGTCAGCCGCAACGAGACCCTGCGCCGGGCCGCCCTCCAGGCCGAGGACATCGCCCGCCACGTGGCTTCCCGGGCCGAGGCCCTGTCCGGCCGGGTGGTGGCCGTGTCCGACGGGGCCATGACCCAGACCGCCCAGCTCCAGGAGACCGTCG
>JAEZEM010000079.1 GCA_023417745.1 Pseudomonadota bacterium | reverse complement strand
GGGTGGTGCGTTTGCGGTAGCGCGAGCCGAAGCGCTGGAGGAACATGCGGGCCAGGGGCAGGATGTCGTCGGGCCGGTCGCGCAGGGGCGGGATTTCCAGCACGGCCACGCGCAGGCGGAAAAAGAGATCGCTGCGAAAGGCGCCGACCTTGGCCTCGGCTTCGAGGTTGCGGTTGGTGGCGGCGATGACGCGCACGTTGGTCTTGCGGCACTTGCTGGACCCGACCGGGGTCAGCTCGCGGTCCTGGAGCACGCGCAGGAGCTTGGACTGCAGGGGCAAGGGCATTTCGCCGATCTCGTCGAGAAAGATGGTGCCGCCCTCGGCCATTTCGAAAAAGCCGACCCGGCCCTTGGGATGGGCTCCGGTGAAAGCGCCGGGAGCATAGCCGAAGAGTTCCGATTCGATCAGGTTTTCCGGGATGGAGGCGCAGTCGACCTTGACGAAGGGCTTTTCGCGCCGGGGGCTGGCCTCGTGGATCATGCGGGCGAAAAGTTCCTTGCCAACGCCCGTTTCGCCCAGGACCAGGGCCACGGCGTCGGTGGCGGCCACCCGGCGCAGCAGGTCCATCAGGCGCTTCATGGCCGAGTTCTCGGCGATAAAGCTCGTGATGCCGCCGCCCTCCCGGATGAAGAAATCCATCTGATGCTGGTAGGTCTCGATGAGCTCCTGCTGGCGGGAGATGCGTTCGCGCATCCGGGCCATCAGCGTGATGTCGCGGGCGTAGAGCACCACCAGGCTGACCTTGCCGTCGGGGTCGCGGATGGGCTTGCCGTCGATGGTCATGGAACGGTTGTCGCGGGTGACCTGGATGGAGGAGGCCGGCCGGCCGGTGGCGACGATTTCCGGGGTGATGGGGGCGATGTTGAATAGCCCTTCCCGTTTGAGCTCCTCGACGTTCTTGCCGATGAGTTCGGCCTTGGCCATGCCGGTGAGCTGTTCGTAGGCGGCGTTGGCCTTGAGGGCATAGCCGTCGCGGTCGGCGATGAACACGCCGTCCTCGATGCTGTCGAGGATGGCGTCGAGGTGTCCGGCCACGGGGTCGAGGGGTTTATGCACTTTTTTTCCCAAGGCGGACCTCTTTTGGCGAAGGGTTTGTCCCATTTTTCTCAAGCGCGGCCGATCTGCCTCGTGCAATAGCGCAACTCGTGGCGTTTCCGCAACATGTTGCAAATTTGCCAAGCCACTGTTTTTTCAGGTTTTGCTTGTTTTCAGCCGAGAACAGTCGATGCTTTTTTGCAACATGGCCCAATATTTTCAGCGATTCGTCAGACGATTAAAATAATTACTCCATAAAATCAACGTGTTAAAATATTGGCACGCGCGTTGCTATAAGAGAGGCAACAACGCGTGAACAACCGCAAACACCCTGCGAAGTTTTTATAAAGGAGACCGCCATGAACGCCGAAGCCACCACCACCAAGACCCGCCTGACCGTAAAGCCCCTGGACAACTACACCATCGAAGGCACCAGCGAATGTTCCGCCTGCGGCCGCGCCGTGAAGATGCAGCTGCTTATTGAGAACGACATCATCGTCGACGCCGGCGGCACGGTCGAAAGCTGCGGCTACAGCCGCGAGTGCATGGCCGCCCTGTGCGCCACCGTCAAGGGGATGAATGTTCTGGACGCCCAGACCGTGTCCAGTGAAGATTTCCAGCCGCTGATGACCCGAGTCATCGAAAAGCTCGGCTGCGACAACTGGTGTGTGGCGGCGTTGCGCATCGCCCTGCGCAACTATCGCCTCCGGGAAGCGGCCTAGGCACCCCGCTCCCCAGCATCGGACACAACCCGTCCCACGCGGGCGTCCGGACAGGCCGGGAACCGACCGCCGCTATCGGTTCCCGGCCTTTTTTGCGTCTTTTCCCCGGCTTGCGTCGCCGGGCTTTGACAGTCCCCCCCGGCTCCCGTAGGACTAAATCAGAGTCCTACCACAACGCCGCCGTCAGGGGAGCACGTCATGGCCAAGCCCGCCGCCCCGGATTTCCACCAGATCGAATTCCTCGGAGAGGACATCAAGCGCTACGTCCTGTCCATCCTCGGCAACGACCTCTATCCGCCCGATCCCTTTCGCTACTACAGCGGCTTAGCCTACGCCATCCGCGAGCGCCTCATCAAGATGTGGCTGGCCACCCAGGCCTTGTATTACGACTCCATGTCCAAGCGGGTCTACTACCTGTCCATGGAATTTTTGCCCGGCCGGTTCCTCATGACCTACATCACCAACATGGGCATGGAGGACGGCTGCCGCCAGGCCGCCGCCGACCTGGGCTTTAGCCTGGACGACCTGGCCGAGGAGGAGCGCGACGCCGGCCTTGGCAACGGCGGCCTGGGACGTCTGGCCTCCTGCTACATGGACTCCATGGCCACCCAGCGCATCCCGGGCTACGGCTACGGCATCCTCTACGACTACGGCTTGTTTCATCAGCGCATCGTGAACGGCTGGCAGGAGGAGGAGGCCGACAACTGGCGTCGCCACGGCAGCCCCTGGGTCATTGACCGGGTGGAGCATCTCTATGAGGTGAAATTCTACGGCCGCAGCGAGGCCTACACCGACCCCCAGGGCGTCCTGCGCTACCGCTGGGCCGAAGCCGACACGGTCATGGCCCTGCCCTGCGACATCCTCATCCCCGGGCACGGCGGCAAGCACGTCACCAACATGCGGCTGTGGGCCGCCGCCTCCTCCACCGGCTTTTCCCTGCGCGACTTCAACCAGGGCGATTTCCTGGGGGCCATGCAGTCGAAAATCCATTCGGAAAACATCTCCAAGGTGCTCTACCCCAACGACGAACCCATCCAGGGCAAGGAACTGCGCCTGCGTCAGCAGTATTTCCTGGTGGCCGCCACCCTGCGCGACATCATCCGCCGCCACAAGAAATCCGGCCCGGGCTTTGACGAGTTCCCGGACCAGGTGGCCATTCAGCTCAACGACACCCACCCGACCATCGCCGTGGCCGAGCTCATGCGTATCCTGGTGGACGAGGAATTTCTCGGCTGGGACGAGGCCTGGGACATCTGCCGCCGCACCTTTGCCTACACCAACCACACCGTGCTGCCCGAGGCCCTGGAGACCTGGCCGGCCGATCTGCTGGGCCGGGTGCTGCCGCGCCATCTGGAAATCATCGCCGAGATCGACCGGCGCTTCCTGCTGGAGGTGGCCGCCGCCTATCCCGGCGATCAGGGCCGGCAAAACCGGCTGGCCATCATCGACCCGGGCAGCCGTCGGGTGCGCATGGCCCATCTGGCCATCGTCGGCAGCCACAAGGTCAACGGCGTGGCCAGGCTGCACTCCGACATCCTGCGCGAAAAGGTCTTTCCGGAGTTCGACGCCCTGTACCCGGGCAAGTTCACCAACGTCACCAACGGCATCACGCCCAGGCGTTGGCTGCTCCAGGCCAATCCGGCCCTGTCGCGGCTCATCACCTCGCGCATCGGCCCGGACTGGACCACCGACCTCGACCGGCTGACCGAACTGCTGCCCCTGGCCGACGACCCGGATTTCCGCAAGGACTGGCGGGCGGCCAAACGCGAGAACAAGAAACGGCTGGCCCGCTACGTGCTGCGCAAATCCGGCATGGGCATCAACCCGGACACGCTGTTTGACGTCCAGGTCAAGCGCATGCACGAATACAAGCGCCAATTCTTAAACGTCCTGCACGTGGTGACGCTCTACAACCGCCTGCGCCGCGATCCGGCCCTGGCCGTGCCGCCGCGCACGGTGCTCATCGGCGGCAAGGCCGCGCCGGGCTATTTCATGGCCAAGCGCATCATCCGGCTCATCACGGCCGTGGCCGAGACCATAAACGCCGACGACGCCGTGCGCAGCCGGCTGCGGGTGGTGTTTTTGCCCAACTACTGCGTGTCCCAGGCGGAAAAGGTCATCCCGGCCGCCGACCTGTCCCAGCAGATCTCCACGGCCGGCATGGAAGCCTCGGGCACGGGCAACATGAAGTTCGCCCTAAACGGCGCCCTGACCATCGGAACTCTCGACGGAGCCAACATCGAGATCATGGAGGCCGTGGGGCGGGAGAACATCTTCATCTTTGGGCTGACGGCCAAGGAAGTGGAAGCCACCCGGGCCGCCGGCTACGACCCCAATCGACGGGTGGCCGCCGACGCCGAGCTGGCCGAGGCCCTGGACATGATCGGCCGGGGCTATTTCACGCCGGCCGAGCCGGACCTGTTTACGCCCATCCTCGACAACCTGCTGCGCCACGGCGACTACTATCTGGTCACGGCCGACTACCGGGTCTGCCTTGAGGCCCAGGACGCGGTCAACGCCCTGTACCTCGACCCCGAGGCCTGGACGGCGGCCTCGATCCGCAACACCGCCAACATGGGCTATTTCTCCAGCGACCGGGCGGTGCTGGAGTACGCCAAAAACATCTGGAACATTGAGCCGCTGGGAGAATAAACGGCGTTCCCCAGGCGGGGCCGGGGCAGGTCCGTCAGCTCGCCTCGCCCCTGGGGGAAGAGGACGCGGGGTCGGTTTCGCAGCGCGCCACCAAGGGTTCGAAGCTGCCGGTTTCGGGCAGGTAGCTTAGGAGTTCGCCGCGCTCCAAATCGAAGTACCAGCCATGCAAGTGCATTTCGCCGCGCATGACGGGGTCGAACACCCAGGGGAAGGTCAGCAGGTTCTCCAACGACACGAGCACGGCGGCCTTTTCGCAGGCATGCTGGCGCAGCTGGAAATCCTTGTCGGCCAGCTTCTCGTTGACCTCGCGCAGGGCCGGTTCGGCGATCTTGACCCAGGGGGCGATGAATTCGCCGAGCTTTTCCTTTTGCGGGTGCATGAGCGCCTGGATGCCGCCGCAGCAGGAATGGCCCAGCACGATGACGTGCTCCACGCCAAGCACGCGCACGGCATATTCCACGGCGGCGCTGACGCCGTGGTTGCCCGGGGTTTTCTCGTAGGGCGGCACGAGGTTGGCCACGTTTCGCACCACGAACATGTCGCCGGGTTCGCAGCCGGTGAGAATGGCCGGGTCCACGCGGGAGTCGGAGCAGGCGATGACCAGGACTTTCGGGGTCTGGCCGCGCTTGAGATCGGAAAAAAAGGTGCTGCCGTCGCAGAAATAGGTGCGCTGGAAATTTTTAAAGCCGGCCAGGAAACGGGGAATGTCCTTCATGGGGCAGGAACTCCGGGGGGGCCTTGGACAGGCGCGCCCGCATGGTGAAAAACTGGCGGGAGAT
>JAEZEM010000058.1 GCA_023417745.1 Pseudomonadota bacterium | reverse complement strand
GCCCTGATTTCCCCCTATCCCGACATCACCGCCTACGGCCTGCGCTCCATCGCCGCCTATCTCAAGGCCCGGGGCCTGGCCGTGCGCCTGATCCTTTTGCCCGATCCCCTGGGCGACGCGCTCCTCGACGCCCCGGCCCGCTACCCGGACCGGGTCATGGCCGAGCTGACGCGCCTTTGCGCCGACTGTTCCCTGGTCGGGGTGTCGCTCATGACCAACTACGTGGACAACGCCGCCCAGATCACCCGGGCGCTGGGGGCCGCCGGCGGCCCGCCCGTGGTCTGGGGCGGGGTGCATCCGACCATCCGGCCCGAGGAGTGCCTGGCCGTCGCCGACTACGTCTGCGTGGGCGACGGCGAGGAAGCCCTGGCCGATCTGGCCGAGGCCCTGGCCGGGGGCAACGACGCCACGGCCATCCCCAACATCTGGACCCGGCGCGCCGACGGCTCCCTGGCCCGCAATCCGGTGCGGCCCCTGACCCAGGACCTCGACAGCCTGCCGCCGCCGGACTGGTCCCACGACGACCACCACCTCTGGGACCCCGAGCAGCCCGAAGACGGCATCGTGCCCCTGACTCCGGCCATGACCGAGGCGTTTTTGGCCCGGGGCACGGTGTCGCGGCACCTTGGCCGGGTCGGCTACCAGACCATGACCGGCCGGGGCTGCCCGCACCGCTGCGCCTACTGCGTCAACGACGCGGTCAAGGCCCTGTACGGGGCCAAGGGCTATCTGCGCTGGCGAAGCACGCAGCACGTCATGGCCGAGCTGGAGGCCGTGCGCCGCACGCTCCCCCACATCGGCTACGTCTGGATCTCCGACGACGCCTTTTTCGCCCGGCCGCTGGAAGAAATTCGGGAATTTTGCCGGCAGTGGAAGGCCCGGGTCGGCCTGCCCTTCACCTGTCTCGGTTCGCCGGCCACCATCAGCCGGGAAAAGCTCGACGCCTTAACCGACGCCGGCCTGTGCTATTTGCAAATGGGCGTCCAGACCGGCTCGGCCCGCATCCAGGAGCTCTTCAACCGCAAGGCCATGGGCAACGCGGTAATGTTAAAGGCCATGGCCGTCATTAACGCCTACAAGGATAAACTGCTGCCGCCGAGCTACGACTTCATCCTGGACACGCCCTACGAGACGCTCACCGACCGTCTGGAATCGGTGCGCTTTATTGCCCAAATTCCCAAGCCCTTCCGGCTTCAGCCCTTTTCGCTGGTGCTCTACCCCGGCACCAAGCTCCATGCCATGGCCGCCGCCGACGGGTTTCTCACCGACGAGCGCCGGCAGGTCTACACCAAAAGCTACACCATGCGCCGGCCGGACTACGTCAACCTGCTGATCCTGCTGGCCAAGGGCGGCCGGATGCCGGCCAGGCTCCTGGCCCTGCTCGCCTGCGACGCCGTGGCCGTGCCCCTGTCCCAGCCCGTCATGGCCCCGGTCTGGCGGGCGGTGTTCGCCCTCATGGAGCCGGTCAAAAAACTCCTGCGTCTGGCCCGAAGCTTACGCGCCCGGCCCGGAGATCACTCGTGAGGATCGCCCTGGTCCAGTCCTGGCTCGGCCCCGGCGCCACGGACCCGGTCTTTCCCATCGGCCTGGCCTCCCTGGCCGCCAGCCTGCCGGGGCATGTCGTGGCCGCCTTTGACCCCAACGTGGCCAGCGGCGATCCCATGGCCGCCCTGGCGGACTTCCTGCGCGACTTCGCCCCGGACCTGACCGGCATTTCCCTGCGCAACATCGACTCCACCAACACCCGGATAAACGTCTCCTATCTGCCGCCCTTCGGCCAGACCGTGGCCGTGGCCAGGCAGGAGACCAGCGGGGCCATCGTGGTCGGCGGGGCCGGCTTTTCCATGTTCGCCGAGGCCGTCATGGCCGGCTGGCCGGCCATCGACCACGGCGTGGCCCTGGAAGGCGAGGCCGCCTTCGCCGCCCTGGCCGTGACCCTTGAGATTGGCGGCGACCCGGCCGCCGTGCCCTCGGTCTGGACCCGCCGCCCTGACGGCAGCCCGTTTTTCACCGGCCCCTCGGACAAGATCGACCTGGCCGCCCTGCCCTCGCCGGATTTTTCCGTCCTGCCCCTGGCCCCCTACGTCGCCGTGCCCTGGGGCGTGGGCGTCGAGACCAAGCGCGGCTGCGCGCTTGGCTGCGTCTACTGCCCCTACGGCTTCTTAAACGGCCGGCGCTACCGCCGTAAGGCCCCCGGGCAGGTGGCGGCCGAGGTCACGGCCCTGCGCAACGTCCACGGCGCGCGGCGTTTCACCTTCCTCGATTCGGTCTTCAACCTGCCGTCCGACCATGCCGCCGCCGTCATGGAGGCTCTTGTCAAAGCCGGCTCGCCCCTGCCCTGGTCGGCCTGGTTCGCCGAGCGGGGACTGACGCGCGACTTCCTGACCCTGGCCCGCCGGGCCGGCTGCGACACCGTGATCTTTTCGCCCGACGCTTACAGCGACGAGGCGCTGCAAGCCCTGGGCAAAGCCTCGTCCGTGGCCGAGATCAAGGCCGCCTACGCCCTGGTGCGCGACCTGGGCTGCTTTGAGGTCAGCTACAATTTCTTCAAGAACCCGCCCGGCCAGACCGCCAAGGCGGCCCTGGCCATGCTGCACTTCATCCTGAAGGCCCGCCGCGAGATGGGCAAAAAAGCCCACTTCGAACTCAACAGCATCCGGGTCGAGCCCCATACCGCCCTGGCCTGCCGGGCCGTGGCCGAGGGGCGTATCGCTCCGGACGCCGACCTGCTGGAGCCGGTCATGTACACCCAGCAAAAAACCGCCTGGATCGAAAAAGGCTTCGATCTGCTGCTTCGGGCCGCCGGGAAATAGCCGTGCGTGTGCGCGAAAGCTTTTCTCGCGACCTGCTGCGGCTGTTCGTCTGGTATCCCCTGCGCCTTGTCGCCGAGCGCCTGCCGCCCCGGATGGCCATCGCCCTCTACCGGGCCATGGGCCGGCTCCATGCCGCCCTGTCCCGGGGCCGGGCCAGCCGCCTGGCCGCCGCTGCCCGGGCCGTGGCCCCGGACCTTTCCGAGGCCGGGGTGCGCCAAGCCGTGCTTGACGCCTTCGCCACCCACTACGTCAACCAGCTCATCGTCTTTCAACTGCCGCGCCTGACAGCCGCCAATTTCCACGAACTCCTCGAAATCGACGGTCTCGGCCGCTTGATGCTGGCCCTGGCCCATGGCCAAGGCGCGGTCATCCCCATCGGCCACTTCGGCCCGACCCAGCTGCCCCTGGCCGCCCTGGGGGCGCTGAGCTTCCCCATGGTCCAGATCGGCCATCTCTCCGACGAAGGCCTGTCGTTTGTCGGCCGCCGCGTGGCCTTTTGCCTGCGGGCGCGCTACGAGGCCCGCATCCCGGCCCGCATCGTGCCGCCCGGGCCGGGCGTGCGCCAGACGCTCACCCATCTGCGCGGCGGCGGCCTGGTCATGACCACGGCCGACGACGGCCCGGGTCAGCCCCCCTTTGGCCATCACGCCACGGTGGATTTTCCCGGCGGGGCGCTGTCCGTGCCGCTGGGGCCGGCCCGGCTGGCCCTGTCGGCTGGCGCGGCCCTTGTGCCGGGCTTTCTCGAACCCGGACGCGACGCGCCCTTCCGTTTCGTCCTGGACGCGCCCATCGCCCCGCCTCGGGATCTGGACCGTGACGCAGCCGCCCTGGTCATGACCCGGGAATTCATGGCCCGTTACGCCGCCCGGGTCGCCGCCAACCCCGGCTGGTGGCATGGCCTGGAAACCCATCTTTTTCCTTGAAGGCCGCGCCCCCCTCGGACACAATCGCGCCCCAACGCCACCGCCAAAGCGAGCCCGCCATGAAAAACGCCATGCTGCTGTCCGTCGTCATCCCGGCCTACAACGAAGAAGGCAACATCACCGCCACCATCGACGGCATCCGTGCCGTGCTGCGCCGCGAAGGCGTCCCCTACGAGCTGGTGCTGGTCAACGACAACAGCGCCGACGCCACCGGTTCCGTTCTCGACGCCCTGGCCGAGGCCGATCCGGGCGTGGTGGTCGTCCACCGCGAATCGCCGCGCGGCTTCGGTCGGGCCGTACGCGCCGGTCTGGAACGCGCCAGCGGCGACGTCATCGTCATCTGCATGGCCGACCTGTCCGACGACCCCGAAGACATCATCACGTACTACCGCAAGATCGAGGAAGGCTACGACTGCGTCTTCGGCTCGCGTTTCATGCGCGGCTCGCGCTGCGTCAATTACCCAAAGCTCAAGCTCTTCGTGAATCGCCTCGTCAACAAGATGATGCAGATCATGTTCTGGACGCGCTTCAACGACTTGACCAACTCTTTCAAGGCCTACCGCTCCTACGTCATCCGCGACATCATGCCGCTCAAGGCCTGCCACTTCAACATCACCATCGAACTGTCGCTCAATACCCTTATTCGCGGCTACGCCATCGCCATGGTCCCCATCTCCTGGCAGGGCCGCACCTGGGGCAGCTCCAACCTGCACCTGACCGAAATGGGCCGGCGCTACTTAAGCACCCTGCTGCGGGCCTGGTTCGAAAAAAATCTCATCCTCGACGATCTCATGGCCGAATCCATGGCCCACCGGACCCGGCTGGCCGAAAAAGCCGCCGGCCTCGAAGGCCGCGTCGCCTCCCTGGAACGCCGGCTTGCCGCCGTCGAAGCCAAGGCGGAGGATTAGGCTGGAAAAAGAGAAAGACGCCTCCGGCGGCCGGGAGGGGGTAACCCCCTCCTGGACCCTCCCTGAAAGGGGGTAAGGGGGGCAGACGGCACTTTTGACCGGGCTGGACAGAGAGAGATACAGACCCCTTAAAGGGTGCAGACGTTTCGTTTCGTCAAACAGCCTCAAAGAGGCGAAAACTCGCCTTCGCGCCTTGTCCACGCTCCAGGGACCGCGAAGCCGCGCCGGGACGCGACATGGCCGATATTCTGGTTTTAAATCCTCCGTTCTTGCCCAAATTCTCCCGGCCCCAGCGTTCCCCGGCCGTGACCAAAAGCGGCACGCTCTATTTCCCGCTGTTTCTGGCCCAGGCTGTGGCCGTGCTCGAAGCCGACGACTTTGAGGTCATCTTCCTCGACGCCCCGGCCGCCGGCCTGGACCTCGACGCCGTGGTGGCCCGGACCAAGGCCGCCTCGCCCTTCCTGGCCGTGCTGGACACCTCCACCCCCAGCATCGACGCCGACATCAAGGCCGCCGCCGCGCTGAAAAAGGCCCTGCCGGGGCTGACCACCGTGCTGGTCGGCCCCCACGCCACGGCCCTGGCCGGCAAGGTCCTCGAAGACGGCCGCGGAGCCGTGGACGCCGTGGCCCGGCGCGAATACGAGGCCACCCTCCTGGAACTGGCCCGGCTCCTGGCCGCCGGACCGGCCACGCCGCAACGCCTGGCCACCGTGGACGGCCTGTCGTTTCTGGGCCAAGGCGGAACCGTCGTCCACAACCCGGATCGGCCCTTTATCGAAGACCTCGACGCCCTGCCGCCCGTGGCCCCGGTCTACGCCCGCCACCTCGCCATCCGGCGGTATTTCAATCCCAACGCCAAGCCGCCCATGGTCACCCTGGCTACTTCCCGGGGCTGCCCCTTTCGCTGCTCGTTTTGCCTGCATCCGCAGACGCTGACCGGCCGCACCGCCCGCTGCCGCTCCATCGACAAGGTGCTGGACGAAGTGGCCTGGTGCCTGGACCACTTCCCCGGGCTTCGCACCATCTTTTTCGAGGACGACACGCTGACCGCCGACAAGGTCCGCTGCCGGGCCTTTTGCCAGGCCATCATCCGGCGGGGGCTGGTGTTCGAGTGGACGGCCAACGCCCGGGCCGACCTCGACCCCGAGCTCATGGGCCGAATGCGCCGGGCCGGCTGCCGGCAACTCTGCGTAGGCTTCGAATCGGCCGACCCCTTGGCCCTGTCGGCCATGAAAAAGGGCTTGGGGGCCGAGCGCATGCGGCAGTTCCGGGCCGACGCCGCCGCCGCCGGCCTCAAGATCCACGGCTGCTTCATCTTCGGCTTCCCCGGCGACACCAGGGAGTCCATCCTGGCCACCATCGACTTCGCCCTGGACCTCAATCCCGAGACCGCCCAGTTCTATCCGGTCATGGTCTATCCCGGCACCGAGGCCTACGCCGACTACGAGGCGCGCGGATTTATCGCCGCCGGCCGCTGGCGCGACTGGCTCACCCCCGAGGGCCTGCACGGCTGCGTGGTGCGAAACGAATCCCTTTACCCGGCCGAGATCGTGCGACTGTGCGACCTGGCCCGCAAGCGCTTCTACCTGCGCCCGAGCTTCCTTGTGCGCCGCGCCCTGGCCGCGCTTGTAAGCCCCGGCGAAATGGCCCGGACCCTGCGGGCCGGCCGGGTGTTTCTCAAGCACTTGCTGCGCGGCTCCAAGGTGTAAGGGGATAAGCCATGCCCCGCCTGACCGTCGTCATCCCGGCCTACAACGCCGCCGCGACCCTGGGCGACGCCCTGGACGCCCTCACCGCCCAGACCATCCCCCAGTCGGCATTTTCCGTCATCGTGGTCGACGACGGCTCCAGCGACGCCACCGCCGCCCTGGCCCGAGCCAAGGGCGCGAGCGTCATTTCCCAGACAAACGCCGGCCCGGCCGCCGCCCGAAACGCCGGAGCCGGGGCCGCCCCGCCGGACAGCGACATTCTCGTTTTTACCGACGCCGACTGCGCCCCGGCCCCGGATTTCCTGGCCCGCCTGACCGCCCCCCTGGACGATGAGGCCGTCTCCGGCGTCCAGGGGGCCTACCGCACCCGCCAGACGTCGCTCGTCGCCCGGTTCGCCCAGATCGAGTTCGAGGACCGCTACGCCTATGTCGGAAAGCGCCCGACCATCGATCTGGTGGCCACCTACGCCACCGCCTACCGCCGCGCGGTGTTCGATGGGGCCGGCGGCTTCGACACGAGCTTTCGGGCGGCCGACAACGAGGACACAGAACTGTCCTACCGGCTGGCCGCCGCCGGACATCGGCTGGTCTTCGCCCCGGACGCCGTGGTCTACCACCGCCATCCGGCCACCTTGTCCCGCTACTTGCGCATCAAGGCCAGCCGGGCCTACTGGCGGCTTCGGGCCTGCCGGGAACACCCCGAAAAACTCGTGTGCGACGGCTACACCCCGCCGGTCATCCGCCTCCAGACCATCCTGGCCGGGCTGTTCGCCCTGGCGGCGGCCCTGGCCCCGTTTTCCCGGCCGGCCGGGCTGTTCGCCTTGGCCGCCCTGACCGCGCTGCTGGCCAGCGCCCTGCCCTTTGCCCGTTTCGCCGCCCGGCGCGATCCGGCCGTGGCCGGGCTGACCCCGGTCTTCGTGACGCTGCGCTCCCTGGCCTTTGCCGCCGGCCTGGCCTGGGGTCTGGCCGACCGGTTGCTGTCCCGGACGGCCTGCCGCCCCGCTCTTGGGAAAACCAAGAACCGGGTGGGCCTCGACCTCCATGCCGTCTCCGGCATCCGCCAAGGATCGCGCACCTACATCGAGGCCCTGGCCGCCCGACTGCCGGGGGCCGCCCCGGATCTCCAGTTCGTCTTCTACGCGACCGCAAGCGGCCTGGACGCGGCCCGGACCCTGGCCGGGAGCGCCCCAAACGTCACGGTGCGCGAAATCCCCGCCGGCCGCTTGGCCCGGCTGGTCGCCCCCTTCCCCTGGCGACTGGCCCGGGAGGTCGATGTCTTCCACTGCCAGTATCTGGCCCCGCTGACGCCCACGGTTCCCTGCGTGGTCAGCATCCACGACATCCTGCACGAAGCCATGCCCGAGCATTTCCCCAAGGGCCTCTCGCGCCTCATGCGGCTGCTCTATCCTCTGGGAGCCCGCCGGGCGGCCACGGTGCTGACGCTGTCGGCCTATTGCCGCGACGAAATCGTCGCCCGCTATCGCGTGCCGGCCGCTCGCGTGGCCTACGCCTTCCCCGGGGTGGACCCGGCCTTTGCCCCGGTCTCCGACCCGGAAGACTTGGCCGCCGTGCGCACGAGGCTGGGCATCCCGGACGGTCCCTATATCCTCTTTCTGGGGCGCATGGAGCCGCGAAAAAACCTGCCCGGACTGGCGGCGGCTTACGGCTTGCTGCGAAAACGCCTGGGACGGGCCACGCCCGCCCTGGTCATCGCCGGGCCGGACGACGGACTTTTCGCCGCCTTTGGGCAAAGGCTGCGCCAGGCGGGGACGGCCGAGGGCATCGTGTTTTGCGGCGGGGTGGCCCAGGCGGATCTGCCGGCCCTGCTGTCCGGGGCGGCGGTCTTTGCCTATCCGAGTTTTGGCGAGGGATTCGGGCTGCCGGTGGTCGAAGCCATGGCCTGCGGCGCGCCGGTTGTCGCCGGCACGGCTCCGGCCGTGCCCGAGGCGGCCGGCGGCGCGGCGCTGCTCGTCGATCCGCGCGACCGGCAAGCCCTGGCCGAAGCCCTGTATCGGGTGCTGACCGAACCGGAACTGGCCGCCGAACTGCGGGCCAAGGGTCTGGTCCGGGCGAAACGGCTCGATTGGAACGACACGGTGGCCATGGCCGTGGCCGCCTACCGGCAGGCCTTGGCCTGACCCGGCGGCCGGCGGCGATCAGCCGGCCACATCCGCCGCTCGGCCGTCAGCCATGGCCTGTCCCAGGGTCCGTCCCAGTTCGGTCATGTCCACGGGCTTGACCAGATAGGCGTCCACCCCTGCTTCCAGAGCGGCGCAACGGTCCTCGGCCAGGGCATGGGCGGTCAGGGCCACCACAGGCGTGGTCTGGGCGGCCGGCCCGGCCTCGCCCCGACGCAGGGCCCGCACAGCCGAAAGCCCATCCAGCTCGGGCATGCGCATATCCATGAGCACGCAATCAAAGGCGTTCTCGGCCAGGGCGTCCAGGGCCTGACGGCCGTTTTCCACCAGATGGGGCCGGCAGCCCAGCTTTTGCAGCATCACGCGAATGGTCAGGCGGTTGACGGCCTCGTCCTCGGCCACCAGCACCCGCTTGCCGGCCAGGGGGACCGGCTCCAGGACCGGACGCGCCGGCCCCGACTGGGGCAGGACAAAAGGCAGGGTGACGCGCACGTCGGTGCCTCGGCCCTCTTCGCTGGCCAGCATGATCTCCCCGCCCATTTCCTCGGCTAGGCCCTTGGCGATGCAAAGCCCCAGACCCGCCCCGCCAAACGACCCAACGCCGCCCGGCCGTGTCCGAGAAAAAGGTTCGAAGATGCTCGAAAGCCGCTCCCGGGAAATGCCGATGCCGGTGTCGGAAAGGCCAAAACGCAAGGTCAGCCGTCCTGGTTCGGTCCCGGGCAGGGTTTCCACGCTGAGAAGCACCTGGCCGTCTGGGGTGAATTTGACCGCGTTGCCGGCCAGGGCAAAAAGAATCTGGCGCAGCCGGGCCGCGTCGCCGCGAAGACGGCGAGGCACGTCCGGAGCCACGCGTTGCAGGAACGCAAGACCCTTGAGATTCGCTTCGTAGGCCAGGGAGGCGGCCACCGGGGCCACGGCCGCGTCGAGATCGAAGTCCTCCTCGGCCAGACGCACCTGACCGCCCTGGAGATTGGTCATCTCCAGGAGATCGGAGAGGATGCGCAAAAGCCCCCGGGCGGACTCCATGGCCGTATCCAGATAATCGGCCGCCTCCGCCCCGGGACAGGTCGACTGGGCCAACTGGAGCATGCCCATGATGCCGTTTAGAGGGGTCCGCAACTCGTGGCTCATATGGGCCAGGAAGGCGGATTTGATGGCTCCGGCCGCCTCAGCCTTGGCCAGGGCGTCGGCCCGCTGCCGTTCGATGGCCTGGCGGGCCGAGATGTCGCGGAACATCGCCTGCACCGTGCCGCAGGCGACGTCGAGGAGCCCGTAGGACACGGCCACGGGCAGATAGGAGCCATCGGCCCGGCGGTAGCGCCGATCCATGTGGCGCGGCCGGCCGGCCATGGCCGACTGGTGATTGTCTTGAGAAGACACGACGAGCTGGTCGTCGGGATGCACGATGTCGGCCATGTTGGCCCCGATCAGGTGCTCCCGATCATAACCGAGCAGGGCCAGGGCCAGGGGATTGGCGTCGAGGATGCGGCCGGTCGCGTCGCCGACCAGGATGCCGGTGGCCGCTTGTTCGAAAAACAGCCGCCAATACCGCGCGTCTTCTGATCGGTCGAGACTGGCGACGTCTTGGGGGGCGTCCGGGCCGAGGCGTGTGTCTTGCGGGCTGGGCATAGCGTCGTCACTGGGCTTCGGGTCTGTCGCCGGCCGGTCGGCCAAGCCGTTTCGGTCGCCACCATAACACGAAGGGGCAGCCGTCTGGCAAGAGGCGTCCAAAGCGCGGCCAGAAGACAGCGGCCCGTTTTTGGGATAGGGAAAGTCCATGGTAAACTGCGTTCGAGCCGCCCTTGCCGCCCTGGCGTTTCTGGTCTGGCTCCCTGGGGTCGGACCGGCCCTGGCTGGACAGGCCGCGCCGGCGGTGCTGCTGCTCAGTTCCTACCACCACGGCGACCCTTGGACGGACCGGATCGTGGCCGGTTTTCTCGAACGCCTGCCGGACTCCAAGGCCCGGGTGTTCGTGGAGCACCTCGACGCCAGACGTTTCCCCGTGGCTGGCGGCCGCGACGAACTCGCCGCCTACCTGGCCGCCAAATACGCCAACGTGCCCATCGCGGTCCTGGCCTCCAGCGACGACGACGCCCTGGACTTCTGGCTGGCCCGCCGCGAGACGCTCTTTCCCGGCCGCCCCATCGTCTTTTGCGGCGTCAACGACTTCACCCCGGCCCGTATCGCCGGTTATGCCGACATTACGGGCGTGGGCGAGTCCCCGGATGTGCTGGGCACTTTGGAGCTGGCCCTGGCCCTGGCCCCGTCGGCCCGCACCGTGCTGGCGCTGACCGCCGACGACGCCGCCTCGTCCCGGGCCAACAACGACCGGATCCGCCGGGCGACCCTGGCCCTGTCCGGCCGGATGCGGCCGGTGGAACTGCAAAACGTCAGCCTGGAGGCGGCGAAAAAAGCCCTGGCCGCCGCGCCCCGCGACGCCGTGGTCGTGCGCCTGGCCCCCATCAAGAACGAAGCCGGCGAAACGCCGCTCATGGGCGAGGATATGGCCGCCCTGGCCGCCGTTTCCCAGGTCCCCATCTTTTGCCTGTGGGATTTCGATCTGGGCCTTGGCGCGGTGGGCGGCCGGGTGCTGCGCGGCCAGGACCAGGGCCGGGCGGCGGCCGCCCTGGTGGAACGGGTGCTGGCCGGCCAGGCCCCGGCCGACATCCCGGTGGCCGATGTGGCGGCCGAAACGATCCTGGACCAGGCCGTGATGACCCGTCTGGGCCTGCCGGCGGACCTCGCGCCCGGGGACACCCTCTTCAAAAATGCGCCGATGTCCTTGTACGAACGCCAAAAGGGCCTTTTCTGGGCCGGCGGGACGGCCCTGGCCGTGTCGTTGCCCGGGGCGCTGGTCCTGCTCGCCCTGCTGGCCGGGCGACGGCGGGCCGAAACGCGGCTGGCCGAAAGCGAACGCCGTTACCGGGAGCTGGTGGAATCGGCCAACTCCCTGATCCTGCGCTTCGACGCCACGGGCCGGCTGATCTTCGTCAACGAATACGCCGAGCGGCTTCTCGGCTACAGCCGGGCCGAGATGCTCTCGGGCAAGGCCGTGTTCTGGCCGTCGGCCCCGCCCGACCTCGCCAGCCTCCTGGCCCGGGCCATGGCCGCGCCCCATGCCCTGGCCGGCTCGGGCAATGAAAACGAGGTCACGGCCAAGGACGGCCGGCGGGTCTATCTCCAGTGGGACAACCAGCCGCTTTTCGGACCCGACGGCCGTCCCGAGGGCTGGCTGGCCGTGGGCGCGGACATCACGGCCCGGCGACTGGCCGAGGAAGCCCTGGCGGCCCGGGCCCTGGCCGAGGAAGAACTGGCCCTTTTCGGCCGGGAACTGCTGACCGGCGGCGACGACGCCGTGGATCGGGCTTTGGTGCGGCTTCTGGCCGCGTTTTCCGTGGGCCGGGCCGTCTGGTACGACAATGTGGACGATCCGCGCCTGGGGCTTTGCGCCCGCCTCGCGGCCGAGGCCTACGCCGCCGGACTCCCGCCATGCCGCTCCTTGGCCGAGGTGGCCCTTATCCCTTACAGCATCGACGGCTTCCAGACGGCCGACCGGATGGCCACCGGGGAAATCGTCACCGGCCAGGAAGCGGACTTCCCGGAAGCGCTCAAGGACATCCTGGGAATGTACGGGGCCAAGGCGGTCATCAACGCGCCGGTCAGCCGCAACGGCGTCTGGTCGGGGTTCCTCGGCCTAGCCGACGTGCGCGGGCCGCGCCAGTTCACCCGCCAGGAACATTCCCTGCTGTCCACGGCGGCCAGCCTCTTATCGGTCTACCTGACGCGCCGCTAGCGCCGCGTCCACAAAAAACGCATCGGGCATTTCGTAGACCACAGAATAGAACCAGTATCTTTTTAAAATACTATCGTATTTCTAAGGGACGCGCCGCTAGCGGCGCGTCCACAAAGCGCGCTTCTGGCGCTTCGCGGACAACCAACGCAAACAAATCATTTTCTGAAAAGATGCTCATACCTGTCAAGGGATGCGCCGCGAGACGCGCCCCGGCAAACGACGCCCGTATTCTCGGCGCGCGCCTACCCCTTGCGCCCGGCCACGGTGGGATCATGGCGCAACACCCGCCGCGCGAAAGCGGCGATGCGGCCGAAATCGCCGCGTGACAGCGCCGTCGCCCCCTTGGCCATAAGCCGCGCCGCCTCGCCAAGCACGTAACCGAGCTTGTACACGGCCGACGGCACGCGGCGCGAACACCAGGCGACCGTGCCCGGGCGCAACAGGAAGGCGTAGACGCCGGCCGGGATGCGCTGGAAGGTGAGCAGGTAGAGCACAAAGGCGGCATAGCTGCGCTGGGGCCGCAGGTAAAACGGCCGGCGGTAGATTTCCGTTTCTTCGTGATGAATGCGGCCCTCGGCTTTGGCCCGGCGATAGAGTTCGGTTTCCGGGAAATAGACCAGGCTGGCGATGGCCAGCCCGAAGGGCTTGGGGAGCCTGGCCAATAGCCGCACCGTGGCCAACAAGTCGTCCTCGGTTTCCCAGGGCGCGTCGATGATGACGTGGTAGTCCGGGGGCAAGAGCTTGTCCCGCCGGGCATGAAGGAGTTCGGCCCCGGCCAGGACCGCGTCGTCGTCCTCGGGCCGGCCAAAGATCTCGCGCATCCGGGGGCTGCCGGTCTGGATGCCCATTTCCACGTAGCACAGCCCAGCCTCGATGAGCACGTCGAGCTTCTCGGCGTCCAGGGTCGTGGGCGAGGCCTGGCAGTAGAACGGCAGCCCGATGTCGGCCTTGTAGGCCGCCGCGAACTCCCGCAACCAGTCCAGGCGACGGGAGAAAAAGGTGTCGTCGAAAAGCTGTATGGCCTCGATGAAGGGGTAGCGGGCAACGATATCGCGCAGCTCGGCCATGACGTGGGGCACGCCGCGGTGGCGGAAATAGGGCACGCCGCCGCCCCGGAACAGCGCCTTGACCGTGGGCACGTTGCAATAGGCGCAGCCATGCGGGCAACCCCGGTCGGTCATGGTGCGATAGGCCGTGACAAGCCGGCCGTCCCAGTGGGGCAGGCGCGGCAGGGCCAGACGCAGGGCCTCGGCGTCAAGCGGCACGATGCGCCCGTGCTCGGGAGCCATGACGTACTGGTCCTGGCCGGAAAAATCGAAAAAGGGCAAGGTGTCGAGGTCCGGGGCCAGGGGGGCCAGGCCGTTGTCGACCACGGCCCCGTCCCGCAGGGTCCAGACCCCGGGGATGGCGTCGGCCGGGCCGCCCGCAGCCAGTTCCCGGGCCAGGCGGTCAAGGGCCGCCTCGCCCTCGCCCCGGCAGACGAAATCGGCGTGCTCAAGGGCTTCCTCGGGCCGCACCGTGGCGTGAACGCCGCCCCAGACCACCGGAATGCCCAGCCGCTCCCGCACGTCCGCCGTCAGCTGCACGGCGCGGTCGAAATAATTGGTGAAAAACGACACCCCGACCACGTCGGCCCCGGCGGCCAGCTCCAGGGCCTGGTCGATCACCGTGTCGGCGTAGCGGTAGACGTAGGAACCGTCCTCCTGGGACAGGCCGATGCTGCCCGGAAACAGCACCAGCCGGGTCTCGTGGCCGGCGGCCTTGAGGCTGGCTTGCAGGCCGCGCACGCCAAAGGCGGAAAGATCCGGCGGCGTGGGGGAAAAAAGCACGATCCGGGCCATGATCAACCGTCCATTTCCAGAAGCTTGGCGTCAATGGCGGCGGTCAGGGCGTCAAAGCCCTCCTGGGCCAGCACGACGAGGATGTCGCCCGTGACCTGGAAGCGCTCCAGCACGAAATGGGCCCGCACATAAAGGGTCACGGTCTTGCAGGCGTCGGCCACGGCTAAAAGCGGTTCCAGGCTCTTGGCCGTGGACAGGGGCTGGTAGGTGACGTGCAGCCCCAGCATGGTCCCCATGGCCCCGAGCACGCCGACGAGGATGACGTTGCCCACCTCGCGCAGGGTATCCTCGCGCATGTCCTCGGTGGGGTCGTCGATGCCCATGGCGGCGGTGAGTCCGGTGACGAGCTTGGCCGCGTCGCCGTGGGCGAAGGCCAGGGCGGTCATGCCCATCATGGGGCCGACAAAGGGCAGAAACACGCCCTCGCACACGGCCGGGCAGCGGCCGGCGGCGGCGGCGGTCAGGGTCGGGCGGTTCATGACGCGTATTTCCGGGGCCGAGAGCGCCACATGGCTTTCGCACATGCGGTTAAGCGCCTCGGCCGCCCGGCCAAGGCCGATGTTGACGCACTCGGCGAGAATGTCCATGCGGGCTTCGAGACTGATTTCCTGCGACATCAACCGGGTTCCTCCTGTCTGACCCCTCCACCATAGCCCGACGCGGAAGACTTGGAAATCCCCGGCGCGACAAAAAGGGCACGGCAAGCCCCTGGAAAACCCCAAGACGCCGCCCCGCCTTGTGGGCTAGAATAGGCCTGCACGACAATTCCGCCCGAAAGGTGACTCCCTCTATGCACGCACAGCCCATCGTCATTGTCGGCGGCGGCGTGGCCGGTCTGGCCTGCGCCCTGACCCTGGCCGAAGCCGGCCGGCCCTGCCTGGTCCTGGAACACGAAGCCGAGGTCGGCGGCCTGCTGCGCTCGGTCACCCTCGACGGCGTGGTCTTCGACCTCGGCCCCCATGTCCTTTTCCTCGACGCGCCCGGGCCGGGCGAGACGTTTTTGCGCGGCCTGCTCGCCGGCGCGCCGGTCATCCGCCGGCCCTTCGCCTTTTCCATTTTCGCCGCCGGCCGGCATTGGAAGTTCCCCAACCATTTCGACTTTTTTCGCTATCCGCTTCGCTACCAGCTCCAGGCCCTGCGAGCGGCCCTCAAGCGTCGGGGCGCGCCGCCGCCCGAACCCATCTCGGCCGCCCTGGAGCTGTCGGAAAAATGCGGACCGGGCCTGTACGACCTGCTTTTCCGCGACCTGTTCGCCAAAAAGGCCCTGACCCCGCCCGAGGCCCTGCACCACCACTGGCTGGCCCGGGTGGACCGCACCATCGACAACGAAAAAGAACCCTTCGAGCGCCGGGGCAAGGGCCAAGCCGTGCTGTCCGCCCTGTCCAGGTTGCGCCAGCGCTACTGGTACCCGGCCGGCGGCATGGCCGATCTGGCGGCCACCCTGCGCCGGCGCATTGAGGCGGCCGGCGGCGAGGTGGTCACGAACGTGTCGCGCCTGGCCCTTGTCCGCGACGGCGGGCGCATCGCCAAGGTCGTGGCCGACGGCCGGGAAATCACCCCCGCCCATGTCGTGTGGACCGCGCCGGCCAATGCGCTCCTGGACGCCCTGGAAAGCGACGCCCCGCGTCTGCCCGCCGTGACCATGCGCCTGGTCATGCTCACCTATGCCAGAAACGAGCGCGTCCCGCGCCCCTACGTCTACAGCTACCACCCCGAACCGGCCATGCAGGCCAACCGCATCTATTATCCGGAGTCGATCTTCGCCGAGCGCGGCCCGGCCGACCGCGAGGGCCTGTGCCTGGAAATCAACCTCGAAGACGCCAGCGAACCCGAGGAAAAGACCCTGGCCCGGGCCGTGGCCGACGTGGCCCGGCTGGGGCTCTACCCGGCCGAGGCGTTGCGGGCCTCCAAGGTCGTCACCCTGCCCTCGGCCATGCCGGTCTATCCGCTGGATTACGAAGAGCGGCTGGCCGGGGCCATGGCCCCGGTGCGGGACATCGCCAATCTCCACGCCGTGGGCCGGCAGGGCGGCTTTTATTTCTGCCTGACCCCGGCGGCCGCCTCCCAGGGCCTCAAGATGGCCGGGCATTTGCTGGGCCGTGCCCCGGCCAAGCCCACGGCTCCGGGCAAGAAAAGCCTGCTCGACGCCGGACTGGCCACCAAGGGGGCCGGCCCGGCCGAGCGGATAAAAATCCTCAAGCGCCATGCCCAGGCCTTCGTGCGCCACGCCACGCCGGCCCGGCTGTGGAATTTTTTCAAGGCCGAGCGCAACCGGCTGCAAAAGCGCGCCGTTCTCGACTCCATGCCCTATATTTTAAAGGTCGAGACCACCAACATCTGCAACCTGCGCTGCGCCTACTGCTACGACGACCGCCGCGCTCCGCTGCCCGGCGAGCGCCCTTACGGCCGCATGACCGTGGAGCAGTTTCGAAGCCTCATCGATTCCTGCGGCAAGTGGCTTTTCAAGATCAACATGTACGGCTTTGGCGAGCCGTTTCTTTTCCCCGAGACCCTGGAAATGATCCGCTACGCCTCATCGCGCAACATCGGCGTGGGCGTGTCGTCCAACTGCAACCACCGCGACCCGGACCTGCCCCGGCGCATCGTGGCCTCGGGCCTGGAAGTGCTCATCTTCTCCTGCCACGGCGTGACCCAGGAGACGGCCGGCCGGTTTATGCGCGGCGGCAACGCCGACCTAGCCTTGGAAAACCTCAAGGCCATCATCGCGGCCCGCAAAGCGGCCGGCCGCAAGACGCCCTTCATCGACTGGCAGTACTGCGTGACGGGATTCAACGAGCACGAGATCGAACTGGCCCGGGCAACGGCGGCCAGGCTCGGGGTGGATCAGGTGCGGTTTATCCGCCCCTTTTTCCCCGAGGACGCGCCGGACGCCTGGTTCTCGACCATGTTTCCGCGCCAGACCCTGACCCATGACCACGAGGCCGCGCCGGGCTGTTCGTGGCTGTACCGCTCGGCCTACGTCAACTGGGACGGCGGGCTCATCCCGTGCTGCCGCGACCCGCGCGACCCGAGCGTGGATTTCGGCAACGTCTTTGCAACGCCGCTGCCGACGCTGTGGAACAACGAAAAGTATCAGGCCGCCCGCACACTCCTGGCCGATCCCAGCCGGCACGACCTGCGCCAGGGCATCGTGTGCGGCCGTTGTCCAGTGACGCGGCCCTAAGTGTGAACAGAGAGAGGGAAAGGGAGGGGGAGGCCTCCGGCGGGGGGGGGGGGGGGGGGGGGG
>JAEZEM010000048.1 GCA_023417745.1 Pseudomonadota bacterium | reverse complement strand
CCATGCTCAGTCGCGTCGCCGTGGGCCTGCGCCCAAGCGTCCGGGACGTGGTCGGCCAGCGCGTGGCCGGCAAGATCCAAAGCGAACTCCACCTGCCGGTCAGCGCCGTCTCCATCGTCAAGATTTTCACCATCGACGGCCTTGACCCCAGCGCCGTCGAGGCCGTCCTCAAAGCCGGCGTGCTCCACGATCCCGTGGTCCAGACCGCCTCGACCGCGCCGATTACCCCCGACGTCCCGGCCGACTGGGTCATCGAGGTGAGTTTCCGCCCGGGCGTCACCGACAACGAGGCCCGCACCGCCAAGGAAGCCATCGCCCTGGCCCTGGGCCTGGACGAGGCCGGCCGCAAGGGACTTTCCGTCTACACCGGCGTCCAATACCACATCGCCGGTCTGGCCGACCAGGCCGCCGCCGAACACGTGGCCCTGGACCTTTTGGCCAACGACCTGCTCCAGCGCCATGAAGTGAAATCCGCCGCGCAGTGGGCCGCCGAGCCGGGCTTCCCGGCCCGCACGGCCAAGGTCACGGGCAAGGCCAGTTCCACCGTGGAAGTGCCTGACCTGTTCAACATGACCGAGGAGCAGATGCTCACCCTGGGACGCGAGCGCACGCTGGCCCTGTCCCTGGACGAATGGTGGGCCATCCGTGCCTATTTCGGCCTGCCCGGCTTCAAGGTCCGCCGCGTGGCCTGGGGGCTCATCCACAACCCCACCGACGTGGAGCTGGAATGCCTGGCCCAGACCTGGTCCGAGCACTGCAAGCACAAGATATTTAGCGCCGACATCACCTACATCGACAACGAGACCGGCCAGACCGAAGTCATTTCGAGCCTGTACAAGAGCTACATCCAGCGCTCCACCGCCGACATCCGGGCGGCGCTGGGCGAAAACGACTTCTGCCTGTCCGTGTTCTCCGACAACGCCGGCGTGGTCAGATTCACCGAAGACCTCAATTTGTGCATCAAGGTGGAGACCCACAACAGCCCTTCGGCGCTGGACCCCTACGGCGGCGCGCTGACCGGCATCGTCGGCGTCAACCGCGACCCCATGGGCACGGGCATCGGCGCCAATCTCCTGTGCAACACCGACGTCTTCTGCTTCGCCTCGCCCTTCCACGAGGGTACATTGCCCCCGCGCCTGCTCCATCCCCGCCGGGTGCTTGAAGGCGTGCGCGAGGGCGTGGAGCACGGCGGCAACAAGTCCGGCGTGCCCACGGTCAACGGCTCCATCGTCTTTGACGAGCGCTTCCTCGGCAAGCCGCTGGTTTTCTGCGGCACGGTGGGCATGTTGCCGGCCGTCATCAACGGCAAGCCCAGCCACGTCAAAAAGGCCCGGCCCGGCGATTACATCGTCATGGTCGGCGGCCGCATCGGCAAGGACGGCATCCACGGCGCGACGTTTTCTTCCGAAGAGCTCCACGAAGGCTCTCCGGCCACGGCCGTGCAGATCGGCGACCCCATCACCCAGCGCCGCATGTACGACTGCCTCATGCGCGCCCGGGACATGGGCCTGTATAGCGCCATCACCGACAACGGGGCCGGCGGCTTGTCCAGCTCCGTGGGCGAAATGGCCCAGGACGCCGGCGGCTGCGAGCTCTACCTCGACCGCGCCCCGCTCAAGTACGACGGCCTGGTCCCCTGGGAGATCTTTACCTCCGAGGCCCAGGAGCGCATGACCCTGGCCGTGCCGCCCGACAAGTTCGCCGACTTCATGCGTCTGGCCAAGGAAATGGGCGTCGAGGCCACGGAACTGGGCAACTTCACCAATTCCGGCTACCTGCGCGTCTACTACGGCCAGCGCACGGTGGCCTACATCGACATGTGCTTCCTCCACGGCGGCACGCCGCGCATGGCGCTTAAAGCCGAATGGACCCGTCCGGTCATCGCCCGCACCGAGCCGGCCCTGCCGGCCGAGGGTCACGGGGCGCTGCTCAAACGGATGCTGGGCCGGCTCAACATCTGCAGCAAGGAATACGTGGTTCGCCAGTACGACCACGAGGTCAAAGGCGGCTCGGCCGTCAAGCCCATGGTCGGCGTGCGCCGCGACGGCCCGTCCGACGCGGGCGTGCTGCGGCCGGTGCTCTCGCGCCCCGAGGGCGTGGCCCTGTCCCATGGCATCTGCCCGCGCTACTCCGACATCGACGCCTACTGGATGATGGCCGCGGCCATCGACGAAGCCGTGCGCGGCGCGGTGGCCGTCGGGGCCGACCCCGACCGGCTGGCCGGCGTGGACAACTTCTGCTGGTGCGACCCGGTGGAGTCCGAAAAGACCCCGGACGGCCGCTACAAGCTGGCCCAGCTGGTGCGGGCCAACAAGGCCCTGGCCCACTTCTGCCGGGCGTTTATGACGCCCTGCGTGTCGGGCAAGGACTCCATGAAAAACGACTACTCCGGCGGCGGGGCCAAGATCTCCATTCCGCCCACGGTGCTGTTCTCCGTCATGGGCTTCGTGCCCGACGTCAGCCGGGTGGTCACGTCCGATTTCAAGAAGGCCGGCGATCTCGTCTATGTCCTGGGCGCGACTCTGGCCGAACTCGGCGCTTCGGAACTGGCCGGCGAACTGGGCTTTACCTCCCCCGACGTGCCGCAAGTCGAGGCCGTCTCGGCCAGACGCCGCTACAAGACGCTCCATCAGGCCATCACTGCCGGCCTGGTCTCGGCCTGCCACGACTGCTCCGACGGCGGCCTGGCCGTGGCCCTGGCCGAAATGGCCATCGGCGGCCGGCTCGGGGCCGATCTCGACTGCGACGCCGCCCCGGGCGCGCGCGGCCTGACCGACCTGGAACT
>JAEZEM010000477.1 GCA_023417745.1 Pseudomonadota bacterium | reverse complement strand
GAGAATGCCGTCGGAGATCTGGTCGGCGACCTTGTCCGGATGGCCCTCGGTCACGGATTCCGAGCTGAAAAGATACCGGCCCTTGGCGTTGATCATACGGGATATCCTCCTTGAGCCGGCCGCCTTCCTGATGGCGACGTCAGCTCCAATGCATAATATGTACTTCGTTGGGAACTGAAATTCGAGTCCCTACCCTTCGAAACGCAAAAAAGCAACCCGGACCGCCATGACGTTAACGCGGCAAGGTTGCGGCAAGGCGGTTGTCGATGAGCCGCACGGCGCTGAAACGCACTGCCGCCGCGAAAAGCGCCGGCCGACCAATGGTTTCCACCGGCTCCAGACTGTCCGGATCGACGCAGGACAGATAGTCGATCTCCCCCAGCGGCACATGGGCCGCATAGTGCGCCCGCACCGCGTCCAGGATGCGGCCGGCCTCGGCCTCGCCGTCCCGGACCATGGCCTCGGCCAGGGCCAGCCCTTTGTTTATGCCCACAGCCTGGGTCCGCTCCTGCGGCGTCAGCCGCACGTTGCGCGAAGACAGCGCCAACCCGTCGGCCTCGCGTACGATGGGACCGCCCACGATCTCCACGCCAAAGCCCAGGTCCGCGTTCATGCGCCGGAGAATCGCCAGCTGCTGCCAGTCCTTTTGCCCAAAGACCGCCACAGTCGGGCGCACCAGCAAAAAGAGCTTGGCCACCACCGTGCACACGCCCCGGAAATGGGTCGGCCGCGACGCGCCGCACAGATGGCGGGCAAGCGTCGGCGCCTCCACCCAGGTGGCGGCGGCCGGCTCGTACATGGCCTCGGGACTCGGCGCAAAGAGCACATCCACCCCGGCCGCCTTGGCGATGGCGGCGTCACGCTCCAAGTCCCGAGGGTAGGCGTCGAGATCCTCGCCCGGCCCGAACTGGGTGGGGTTGACGAAAACGCTGGCCACCACCGTCTCGGCCCGCTGCCGGGCCAGACGCATGAGGCTTTCATGGCCGGCGTGCAGATAGCCCATGGTGGGCACAAAGCCGACCGTCCGGCCCTGGCGCGTCCACTGCCCGGCAAGCTCCCGAAGGGCCGAAGGTTCCTTGATGATCTCCACGGCAAGCCTCCTTTGACTTCCGCGCGACAACTAATACCGGCCCGGAAAACTGTAAAGCCGGCCATGACAAATGCCCTGCCCCCGGGGATGCTCGGCCCATCCCACTGCCAAGGAGCCTTGCATGTTCCATCGCCGCCTGCTCGCCGCCGCTCTGATCGCGGCCACAACCTGCCTTTCGCCCCTGGCCGCGAAGGCCGCCAAACCGGCCCCGGCCGAGGCCACGGAAAATCCCCCCACCCTGTCCGCCGCCGCCCTGCTCCCTGATCCCGTGCTGGTCGGCCCCAACCACAGCGTGGACGACAAAGTGGTCAACGACGGCTACATCAATACCTATATCATCCACACGCCCAAATCCGGCGACCTGCGCGTGGAATCCACGGCCAAGCTCTACGCGACCATCCAGGAACTCAACACCGCCGCCGCCATGGACCAGGTCAACGCCGGAGCCGAAATCGGCAAATCCGTGGCCAAGTCCGCCGCCGGAGCCGTCACCGGCGCGGTCAACCTCATCATCCACCCGGCCGACAGCCTGTCCAACGTCGGCAAATCCTTCTCCCGGGCCACGGCCAGCGCCAAAAGCGACCGGCCCACCGGCGACAACGGGACCATGGGCGAACTGCTCGGCTACAACCGGGCCAAGCGCGAATACGCCAAAGCCTTCAGCGTCAATCCCTATTCCGACAACCCGGTGCTCCAGAAATCCCTCAAGCGGCTGGCCGGAGCCGGCTTCTTCGGTTCCTTTGCCGCCTCGGCCGCCATCCCCGGCGGCGCGGCGCTCACCTTCATCAACAACGCCAACCTCATTCCCCAAAGCGCCGTGGACGTCTCCATCCCGCCCGAAGACCTGTTCGCCTCCAACCGCGAACGCTTAAAAGCCATGGGCGTCTCCCAGGAACAGGCCGAACTGTTCGTGGACAACCCCAACTTCGACCCCATCATGCAGACCCGCCTCGTGCTGGCGCTGGACCGCATGACGAACGTGGCCGGCCGGCCGGCCTTCGTGAAGTTCGCCCTTTTTACCAACAACGCCGATCTGGCCTTTTTCCGCACCCGCATGGCCGAACTGTACGCGAACCTCAACGCCACCACCGACCCCATCAAAAGCTTCATCACCGCCGGCAAGTTCGTCCTGGCCGAAACGCCAAACGGCGGCCTCCTGGCCGCCTTCCCCCTGGACTACCTGGCCTGGACCCCGGGCGTGGCCGACATCGCCTCCATCCTCGGCGACGTCGCCACAGCCAAAGGCGCCAAAACCAAAAAAATCGTCGTCGCCGGCGAAGTCAGCCCGCTCGCCGCCAAAACCCTCAAAAAGGCCGGCTGGACCGTGGTCCAGCTCCGCGAAGGCCTGCGCGCTTCGCGTTAAGAGCCTGAGAGGACAAGACAAGAGAGAAGATGCCTCCGGCGGGCAAAGGGGCTGAGCCCCTTTGCAAACCCCACCTGGGGAAGGGGGGCGAAGCGGCTGGAGGATCTGATTGCGTGTATGGGCAACGGGCCGTGGCGAGGGATCGCTGCGGCCCGTTGTACTTGGCGTCATGTCTCTTCACGAAGGCAGCGCGAGCCGCCCACGGCATCAGGCCGAAGGTTCGGCGGGCTTGTCGCCCAGGCCGGGCGGGCCGTATTCCACGGCGTGCAGGCAAAGGCCCTGGGCCGGGGCCGTGCCCGGCGCGCGCCGCCGGTCGCCCGCCGCCAGCAAAGCGGCGACCTCCTCGGGCGTCGCTTTGCCCCGCCCCACGGCCACCAGCGCCCCCATGAGGTTGCGCACCATCTGCTTGAGAAATCCCTCGCCGTGAAACCGCCAGACCGTCTCGTCAGGGCCGGTCCCTTCCAGACGCGACACGTCCCAGACCCGGCGCACCGTGGAGTGGACCTCGGTGCCGGCGTTTTGAAAGGCAGCGAAATCGTGCTCGCCGACAAAAAGCCCGGCGCAGGCTTCCATGGCCGCCAGGTCGAGCGCCCCGTAGCGCCCCACGTCCCAGACGTAGGGCCGCCGCCAGGGCAGCACGTAGCCGGCGCGCGTCCACAGGGTGTAGCGATATTCCTTGCCCGTGGCGTCGAAACGGGAATGAAAATCCAGCGCGACCAGCCGCGCCTCGGTTACGGCCACGTCCTTGGGCAAAAGGGCGGACAACGCCCTTCCCCAAGGCAGGCCGGCCCGATGCTCGGGCACGTCGACATGGGCCACCTGGGCCAGGGCGTGGACCCCGGAATCGGTGCGCCCAGCCCCGTGGACCCGCACGGCCTGGCCGCACAGCTTCGCCAGCGCTTCTTCCAAACAGCCCTGGACCGTGCGTCCTCCGCCAGCCGCCTGAAGCTGCCAGCCGGCGAAATCCGTGCCGTCGTAGGCCAGGGTCAGCCGCAGCCGCGCCATGCCTACTCGGCCTGGGGCGGCAGCTGCATGGAAGTGAGCAGCTCGGTCAGCCCGGCCGCCTTCTTGGCTTCCATGTTGTTGAGCACGTCGCCGGCCTGGCGTCCGCGCATGCCTGCCAGAATTTTGACCGCGATGGCGTTGTCAAGCGTCTCCAGCACCTTGGCCGCCTGCTTGGCGTTCATGTTGGAATAGACGTCGATGAGGTGCTTAAGCTTCTGGTCCTTCATGCCCTTGGCTTCCTCAAGCATGGATTTGATGCTGGTCTCCATGTCCTTGAGTTTGGCCATGCGGTTGCCCAGTTCCGCTTCCAAGGTCTTAAGCGACTGTTCGCGCTGGTCCAGTTCGTCCTGGCGCTTGAGCAGAGCGTTGACGTCGGGCGAGCCGGGCGTGGGGGCCGGCGGCGTGGCATTTTGCGGCACGGTGGCCGGCGGCAGCGGATTTTGCTGGGCCATGACCGGAGTCGGGCCGGCCAGGGGGCCGGGCAAAGGCATGACGGGCAGGCGGGGAGCCGTGGCCACGGGCGCGGGCGGATCGGGCAGGAGCAAATCCAGCCCCATGAACACAAGGATGCCGAGCTTGATCGCGGCCAACATCACGAACACGCCCAGCACCTTGGTGGCCCGGGGGGCGATGCGGCCGGCCAGCCGTTCGCAGGCGACCACGAACCTTTCGCCCATGTCAGTAAACCGGCGGCTGGTAGCGGATGGACGCCATGTCGTCGTTTTCGTTCTGCTCGGCGAGCTTTTCTTGCTGGGCATGGCGTTCCGCCTTATTCGATTTGAGTTTTTCCAGAAGTTTCTTGTCTTTGGAACGCGTCACCAGGGTGCGGCGACAGCGTTCCCGGACCTCTTCCAGCTCGGCCAGCTTCACCTGCCCGGTCTGGATGTCGGCCACCAGCCGTTTGCGGTAGGCCTGCCAGAGCCACAGCTCATCAGGCATCACCACGGCCTTTTGCGACATGGACGCCTCGCGGGCGTTTTTTTCATTGATGATGCGGTCGATTTCGCGCTGTTTGGCCGTACAGGCGGCGCTGGCCTTGCCAAGCTCCATCTTGGCCCGCTCTTCCAGCTGGCCTCGGATGTCGAGCACGCGCTCAAGGTTGAATCGAAAAGGCTTGGCCACATCGCACCTGCCGGGATTTTGTCAGTCTGGCCGCCTACTTTGCAAGACACGGGCCAGCCTTAAAGCAATCCTCCGGCCAGGGCGCACAGTTCCCCGGCCACAATGGCCGCGCCCAGGAAATCGCCGTTGATCCCGCCCTGCTCCCGGGCAAGCGCGGCCAGCCGCCACAAGACTAGGCCGCCAAGCGCCGCGCCGCAGACAGCGGCCCGAAGCCCGCCGGCCGCCCAAAGCGCGGCCAGCCCGAAGATCACGCAAAAAGCCGTGGCATGGTTCGTCGCGCCCGGCAGGCACAACGCCCCCAGCCCCGGCCGACCCAGATCGCGGCAGCAGCGCATGAGCGCCACCGCCAAGGCCCGGCCGGCCACCGGCGCGGCGGCCAAGAGCCAGACCTTGCCCGCGCCCAAAAGCTCCGCGCCAAGAGCCGTCTGGCCAACCACAGCCACCGCAATGGCCATGCCGCCAAACGCCCCGATGCGGCTGTCCTTCATGATGGCGAAAAAACGCTCGCCCCGGGTAAAACTGCCCCAGGCGTCGGCCACATCGGCAAACCCGTCGAGATGCAAGCCCCGCGTCAGCGCCAGATTGCCCACGGCGTAGGCAAAGGCCCCGGCCAGGGGATGGCCGCCAAAAAGCCCCAGCGCCAAGGGCACGGCCACAACCAGCCCCAGCGTCGCGCCGACCAGCGGAAAACACGGCACGCAGGCCGCCATGTCCGGGTCGCGTACGGCCGGCCCCAGACGAGTCAAAAAGCCCAAAGCCGCCAGATAATGCCGCCAAATGCTCACGTGTCGCCCTCCGGCAACCAGAATTCCAGAAAATTGCCCCGCGACAGCCCAAGGGCCGCCGCTGCCGAGCCGTCCCGCACGGCCAGCTCCAGATAGCCCTGGCTGCCGGCCAGAAAACCCGCCGCGCCCGGCGAAAGTTCGCCATACGTCGCCGCCCGGGCCAGCTCCCGGCCCACGGGCGCGAGCAACCGGGCCTGGCGGAAATTCCCGAACCGCTCCACGTCGCAGCTCGTGACCACATTGCCGAAAACATCCACCGACAACACCCGGGCCGCAACCGCCTCGCCCCGCCGCGTAGCCGACACCCCCGGCAGCACGACCAGCGCCTCCCGGGCCACCCCCGGCCCGAGCGCCTCAATGGCGTCGCCTGCGGCCAACCGGGCCGCCAGCGGCGCAAACACGTCGCGTCCGTGAAACGTGGCGCTGGCCGGGGCCAGATGCGGCGTGGCGTCAAACGCGCGCACATCCTCGGCCCGGGCCAAGGCCAAGGTCAAAAGCCCGTTGTCCGGGGCAAGCACGTAGCGCCCGTCCAGCTCCGCCGCGATGATCCGCCGGGCCGTGCCCACGCCCGGATCGACCACGGCCGCAACCACCGATCCCGGCGGCAGCCACGGCAACGTCGCGGCCAAAAAAAACGACGCCTGAGCCACGTCGCCCATGGCCACGCCATGGCTCACGTCAAGCAGCGTCGCCAAAGGCGCGGCGCAGGCCAACACCGCCTTCATCTGGCCCACATACGGGTCGGCCAGGCCGAAATCCGTCAACAACGCAATAAGCGGCGCTCGCTGCATGGCGCGTCTCCTTGGCTGGGGCGCTCTGGCGCAGGGCTTTGCCCTGGACCTGCTGGGCTCCGCCCAGACCCGCACGGGCGCTGCCCGTGACCCGGCAGGGCTCCGCCCTGCAC
>JAEZEM010000358.1 GCA_023417745.1 Pseudomonadota bacterium | reverse complement strand
TCAAGCAGGTCCTGTCGCCCCAGACCGCCTACGTCATGGACTGCCTGCTCAAGGAAGTCGTGCGGGCCGGCACGGCCACGGCGGCCAAAGTCCTAAACCGTCCCCTGGCCGGCAAGACCGGCACCACCAACGATTTCCAGGACGCTTGGTTCATGGGCTTCTCGCCCTATCTGCTCACCGGCTGCTACATCGGCTTCGACCAGCCCAAATCCATGGGCAAGGGCGAAACCGGCGGCCGGGCCTCGCTGCCCATCTGGCTCTCCTACCGCAAGGCCGTGGAAGACGACTACCCGCCCGAAGACTTCTCGCGCCCGCCCGGCATCATCATGGGCACCGTGGACGGCGTGCCCATGGCCTTCAAGGAAGGCACCGAAAAGGGCTCCGTGGCCAGCATCATGGACGAGGAACAGGAAAAAGCCTTCTTCACCGACCCCAACGCGCCCCTTGGCAAGGGCGAGGATCTGCTGAAGCAGATGTTTTAGGAGAGGATAAGATCAAGATGCCTCCGGCGGCTGGGGGCCTGAGGCCCCCAGACCCCCCGACTGAAGAAAAGGGTAAAGGGTGGAGGCGGCGCAGGGCGAGGGCTTGGCCGGCTGGCAGGCAAAGACATGCCAAGGCTCCGAAAGTCGGGCGGAGGCTCCCGCTGCATCCAGTGAGTGGGAGAAAAAGGGAGCAGGGCGGCGTGGCGGAAGATAGGCCAACCAGCCGGTCGACTTGGAAATTCGGGCGGTTAGGGTGGCTTGGCTTGGGTTGGTAACTTGCTTAAATTATTGTTCATTAAAGCGCGAAAAAGTGAAGCTGCCTTGACGCGGCGCAGGCTTTGGACTAGCTGTCAGGTTCGGGCCGTCGCCGTGCCTCCCTCGCTGGAGGCCGCCGCGTCGCCAGCCATCGCCCGGACGCCGCGCGTCCGGTAAACCGCGCCCGCGCCGTCGGGCCCCAGGCCGGCCGCCGAGGCCGGCAAGCCAGTATGCCGCAAAGTCTTTTCTCCGAACTCTCGCTCATCTACGTCTCGTTCTCCGTGCTCGCCCTCTATGCTCCGGCCGTGCTCGGCGCGTTGGCCCTGGCCTTTTTTCTTTATCGCCGCCACAGCCGGCTGGAACGTCGCCGGCAAAAACACGCCCGAATCCGGCGCGACATCGCCCAGCGCGGCCAGGCCCGGCGCAAACGCCTGCTGCTGGCCAGCCAGCGCGGCAACATCCGCGAACTCGCCCGCCTCGTCCATGGACAGCTCAAAACCCGTCAGCGCGAACTGACCCCCTATCAGGCCCAGCGCGCCTCGGCCTTCATCGAGCGGGCCGTGGTCACCGTGGACTTTGACCGCCTCTACGCCCTGCACGTCATTTTCGACAGCAACGACGCCCAACAGGTTTCCCCGGCCGTGGAAACCTTTTTCGAGCATACGAGGTAACCATGTCCCTGCCGGAAAACATCGCCCGGTTCGTCGCCCGGCTCATTAATACCGTCAAAACCGAGTCGGCCGACTGGCAGATGGCCCATCAGGCCGATCTCGACAAGCTGCGCGAGGAAAAGCTCGTGGCCGAGCAGGAGCTCAAGCAGCGTCTGGAGCTCATGGAGATCCGCTTCAAGGAGGAGTGCAAGCGGGCCAAGCTCGACGAGGAACGGCAAACCGAGAACTTCACGGAATTTTTGACCAGCATCGACGACATGAAGACCAACATGCTCGAATACTACGGCTCCATGCCCAAGCCCATGGCGCTGATGATCCACCACCACGCCGCCGAGCTCTTGAAGGACGCCTGGCACAATCCCGACGCCCGGGAGCGCCTGCGCAACCAGTCGCGCTTCACCAACCTCATGCTGGCCGTCACCGAAGACCTGACCGATCTTTCGCGCGACGGCGCGCCGCCCAAGGCCCTGCCCGAAAAGACCATCGCCTTCATGCAAAACAAGATCGAGTAATGCCTATTATAAAGCATAACGACAGTTGTGTTTTATAAATAGAAAATGACATCAAGATGTTGTTTGCAATATACTTCGCTTGAGAAAGGGAATCGGAATAAGCCCCACCCCGGCGGCATCCCTGTCCGCCGACCGTCCTTCGTCTCGCGCTCCGTCCTTATGGTCCGGCGTCTGTTCGACGCCCGTCCGGCCGCTCAGTTGTTGAGGATCAGCGGCATGATTTCCGGCACGATGGCCGCGCCGACAAAGGTTCCGGCGAAGTCCGCGCCCCAGACGTTGCCGCAGGCGTTGTTCTGGTAGTTGGTGATGTTGCCCTGGTTGTCGCCCGTGGGCGAACCGGACGTGCCCGTCGTGACGTACAGCGGCGCGAACTGCCAGCCCCAGCGCGAGGCCCGCAGCTCATAGGCCGTGTTGGAGGCGAGGTTGGGGAAGGCGTAGATGCCGTTGGCGTCGGTGGTCGCCGTCCAGCCGTTGCCGCCGGCAGCCGGCGTGGCCGACACCTGGACCCCGGACAGGGCCGCGCCGGCCGCGTCCGTGACCCGGCCGCTGATGATCTCGCCCGTGCCGGTCTTGTAGACGTTGAAGACCAAGGTCCAGACGAGGTTGAACTTGGCCGTGTCGGTGGAGACGATGGGCAGATTGTACCAGACGTCTTCCTGGCCGTTCCAGCCCATGTTGAGGTGATGGTAGGGCGTGAAGCCGTCGTAGCCGTAGCCGTCGGCCACAACCTCGTGCCCGGAGTTGTCCGACTGGGCGGTCATGGTCACGAGCACGGGCAGGCCGGCGTCGAGGTTGGCGTTGAGGATCCTCCGGTACTGGTCGGTGGTCATGCTGTAGTTGCCCGACGGGCCGCCGACGTTCCATATGGCGTTGCCGTAGCCGAAGACCGAAGTCAGGCCGGCGGCGGCGTACCACTGCCAGGCCCCGGAGAAACAGGTGGCGTAGTCCATGTGGGACACGGCCCCGGCGTCGGCCATGAGCGCCGAGATCATGGCCCGCTGGGCCGGGGTGGTGGACGTGCCGGGCACGGCCGGCATGGCGTCGAAGTCGTAAGCCCCGCCCGTGCCGTTGCCGCCCTTGAGCGGAACCGACGTGCTCGCGCAGCTTCCGGGCGTGGAACCAGAGCAGGTCTGGCAGACCTTGATGGACTGGCTGCCCGTGCCCACACCCTGGGTCGGGTGCTTGTGGTAGGCCATGAGCTGGGCCAGGGCCGTGGCCACGCAACCGGTCAGGGTCCGCGCGCCGCCGGTGACGGTCGGGGTGGCCAGGTTATAGGTGGGCGTGCCGTCGGCGTCGTTGTCCTGGCCCCATTTGGTCGTAAGCAAGGGGCTGACCATGACGGCGGCGATGGATGCCTTGCCTTGGGTCCGATCGGCGGCCGAGGAGGAGGCGGCATCGAGCAGGGCGTCCCATTTGGCCTTGGCCGTTTGGGCCGGCGCGTCGGCAGCGGTCCGGGCCGTTTGTCCCATGGCCAGCAACCGTTGGGACAGGTCGTTGGTCGCGAAATAGGCCAGCGGTCCGCTTGAGGCGGCGCTGGAAGCGCCGGTGGCGGAAAAAGCCAGTATCGGCTCCACGTCGTCGTCGCCGGCGGCCAGCACGAAACCGCCTCCGGTCAGAGGCACGATGTAATACAGAGTGTTGCCCGAGGCGTCGGCCTGGGGTGTTGCTGCGTCAGCCGAAGCGGTGCGGTCGGCGGCCAGAAGCGGCCCCCCATGGCGGGCCAGCCAGTTGGTGACGGCTTGGGCTGCCTGGGTCGCCGTCACTGGCGCGCAAATGGCTTCTTGGCTGATGAGACAGGACAGCAAGGCGAAAATACAAGCGAACAACTTCATGCGGCGCTCCCACGGCTGGGGTGAAACGTTGCGAACCAACGGAGTCCGTCGCTTAACTTTGTATTCTCGACTAACTGACAGGAATTTTTCGGTCAACGGAAAACAAAACACCCCATGCTGCGACAGGGGCGCGACCAGGCAGGACTCTAGCGGCGGGATTCGCGCCTGTGACCTTGGGGAACAAGATCAGGCGCATGAAGGATCAAACGCGGCGTTACCGCTGTTTCGCCTCGGTGACGCAGTAAAGCCCCTGGCCGGAACGGGCCGGGGCGAAGCAGAGATTGTCATTGACGCAGGCCGCCGGAGCCGTGTCCCCGGCCTGCCAGCGGGCGATAAGCCCGGGTTCGCGGATAAACGGCCGGGACATGGCCACCAGCTCGGCGTCGCCCGAAGCCACGATGTCCTCGCAGGTTCCCAGACTGCGCAGGCCGCCGACCAGGATCACCGGCATGGCGACTCCGGCCGCTTTGACGGCTCGGGCCGTGTCGCGGTACCAGGCTTCGCCGTCGGGAATGGCGATGCGGCCCGGGCGCGAGAAATTGAGTCGCCCGGATTCGAACACCCCGCCCGAGAGCTCCACCGCGTCAAGACCGGCCGCCTCCAGCCAGGACACCACCCGCACGCATTCCGCCGAGCTGAACCCGCCTTCGAGGAAGTCGTCGCTGTTGATCTTGGCCAGCACCGGATAGTCCCGGCCGATGCGGCCCCGGATGGCCCCCAGCACTTCCAGCAGCAGCCGGGCCCGGTTGGGCAGCGAGCCGCCGTAGGCGCCGGTGCGGCGGTTGGTGCGGGGCGAAAGGAATTGGCTCAGGCCATAGCCGTGGGCGGCATGAATCTCTACGCCGTCGGCCCCGGCGTCGCGGCAAAGGGCCGCCGCCGCGCCAAAGGCGGCTTCCAGCCGGGCCAGATCCTCGGCTTCCATGGCCCGACCCGTGGCGGCATCCTCGGGAGCCGACGGTCCAAGCGGCGTTTCGCCGGTCACGTCCGGATCGGCCCGCAGCCCGGCGTGGGCCAGCTGCACCACGAACCGGCCGCCGTAGGCATGGACGATGCGGGCCAGCCGGGCGATGCCGGCCTCCATGTCCGGGCAGTGGACCCCGAGCTGGGCGGCCCGGGCCTGGCCGCGCTTTTCCACATAGGCGTGGCTGGAGACGACCAGCCCCACTTCGCCCTTGCCCAGGGTTTTGAGCAACGCCTCCAGCCGGTCCGAGGCCGAACCGTCGGAGTTGGCCAGGCCTTCCCCGGTGGCCGAGCGCACGAAGCGGTTTTTAAGCCGCATCCCGTTTATGGCGATGGGCGAAAAGACCTGCATGGCGCTTAGGCCGCCTCGAAGCGGTCAATAAACCGCTCCAAGTCGTTGGGGTCGCCGTCCCGGTAGTCTTCGGGATAGAGCAGGGCGCTCATGAAAAACGGGCTTTCCAGTTGCAGGGCCAGGGCCGCCCGACGGGCGAAATCGTCCAGCCCCGAAAGCAGCGCGTCCGAACCGTCGGCGGCGCGGCCTTCCAGCGCCTCGCCGGCCTCGTCGGGCAGGCCTTCCAGCACCAGGCATTTTTCCGTCATCAGTCGAATGTACCCGGCCTTGTCCCCGGCCTCGTGGAGCAGCCGGCCGGCCTCGGCCTCGATCTCGCGGATGCGTCCCGCCGCTTCCCGAACCACGCCCAGGGCAGCAGCCGGCGCTTTACGCTTGGTCATTGTCCTCGTTCCTCCAAAGCCTTGGACGGACAAACCGCTTCCCGTCCCAAAACACAGTATGAACAATCCGGCCGGCCAAGGCAATCGCTTCCCGTGTAAGACAAACCGCTTTTCCGGCCGCCCCCTTGACGCGGACAAAGGGAAACGGTAGGCATATTGTGAAAAATAAGACAAGGTTATGATGCATAATATACCCCCGGAACAGGGGATTCCGCCGCTGCCTGAAATAAACGCCAGCGCCCACGTCCTGGACGGCGTGCCGCGCTCGACGCTCTCGCGTCTGTGCTTCGACGCCGGCGACTACGAGTTGCTGCGCATCGTCAACGACGTGCTGGCCCGGCGCGGCTCGTCGAGCATGAAACGCCTGCTCGCGCCGTATCTGCATCCCCACGGCATCAAGGAGATGGCCGCGCCCAAGGGGCTGCGCATCGCCTACGCCGTCATCCACCTGCTGGGGTCCCTGGAGGCCGGCATGGCCGGCGACCGGCTGACCGCCTTGCGCTCGCTGCGCGACGAGGTCATGGCCGCGGCCGAGTCGGGGCTGGAGAAAAACACCGCCCGGGTGCTGCTGCAGATCATGAAGGAGCTGGTGCGTTCCCGCGACACCCCGCGCCGCCAGCTGGAGCTGGCCCACGATTTCCGCAGCGCCGTCTCCGGCCGGCCGCGCGTGGTGCGAAAGCTTCTGGCCGAATACCATCTCCTGGAAATGCCCGAGGAGTGGAACCAGATCGCCTTTGACGACCACGTCCACGACGCCAACACCAAGGGCCGCAAATCGCCCACCCACCTCATCATGGACGCCTGGATCAAGGGCGTGCGGCGGCTGACCGTCATCCACTACCATTTCGTGCGCCCGGAGACCGCCGCCGAGCTGCTCGAAGCCGCCGCCATCATGGACATGCGGGTGGACATCGGCATCGAATGCCTGGCCCGGCATCGCTCCGGCCACGTCAAGCTCGTCTGGGCCCCGCGCGGCTTTGCCCGGCCCGAGGATTTCGCGGCCTTTCTCAAAAAGCCCGGAGTGCGCGAGTTCATGCGCGAGGGCTTCGAGCTGTCGCTTCGCGAGCAGCGCCATGTCCTGGCCGTGCTGGCCGCCTTCAACGACCGCCACCGCCAAACCATCCGCGACCGCTACGGCCTCGACCTGCCGCCCCTTGACCATGAGGAGTTTCTGGCCTTCGTGGGCTCGGGCCAGGCCAGCCTGCTCCATCTGGCCCGGTTCATCCGCGACGCCCTGGCCCCGCTGCTTAACGCCCAGGCCGGCGAAACCATGGATTCGGCCGCCGCCGACAAGGCTTGTCCGCTCCTGGCCGAGCGCGACAGCCTGGACGTGGAGTCGCTGCTGGACGACTACCTGTCCCCGGCCGCCAACCCGGACATCGCCGCGCCCGAGGCCCCCCAAGACGGCGAAACCTTGCCCGAGCGCCTGACCGTGGACGTGGCCGAGCTGGCCCGGCGCATAAACGCCTTGCACGTGGGCAACAGCCTGGCGCTGTGCACGGCCGAAATGCCTTTCGCCGACGTGCTGCTGGCGCTATTTGCCTGTCGCGGCGACATCACCGGCTGCGACGCCTTTAATCTGCGCGTCTTCGAGACCGGCGGCGGCGACGGCGGCGATGCCCTGGCCCTTATTTCCATCGTCAACGCCGGCAACGTGGTGGCCTTAAAGCGTCTTCTTAACCGCACCGCCGACGAGACCGAGGCCGGCGGCAACGCCGAAACCGCCGCCAGCCTGCGCGACCTGCGCCGCGACGTGGCCGCCATCGCCGCCGCCTACCGCGCCCGGCCGCTTTCGGCCCGCATCGGCACTGATTCCACCGGCCAGTCCACCCGCTGCCACGGCATGGGGTTGGTGGTGGCCGACACTCTGCCGACCCGGACCCGCAAACGTCTGGCTCGTCGCGAAAAGCGGCCCGGGGTGAGCCTTCGCCGAGCCATTCCGGTGGGCGTGGCCGTCTCGCCCCGGGTGAGCACCCTGCCCGATGAATTTTCCAGCGACCTCTCAGCCCGGTTTTTTCGGTTCCTGCGCGGCCTGCCCGGCCTGCGCCTAGCCGGCTACCGCTACGTGTTGGAGTGGGTGGGCAAGCGCTATTTCAAGGCCACGCCGCAAACCGCCAACATTCACACCCTGGGCGGCATCCAGCAAAAGGCCAGCCAGCGCTATCTGGCCCGGGCCGAGGCCTTGCGCCGTCCCCTGGGCCTGTCCTGGCGGTATCTGAGCAACACGATTAAAAACGTGCTGAAAATCGGCCTGGGCTTTTCCGTGGCCGCCGCCTCGTTTGCCAGCATCAATTCCTGGTGGGTGCTGGCTTGGCTGGGGCCTTTCATCTGGTTTGGCATCACGGGCGTGCGCAACGTCATCCAGGCGGTGCTTGGCTGCGGCGGCCTTCGTCGTACGCCGCTTTTAACCTGGAAGGACTACGTGAGCTTCGACCGCTTGGCCGATTCGCTCATGTTCACGGGCTTTTCCGTGCCGCTTCTGGACATCGTGGTGCGCACGCTGCTTTTGGGCGAGGGCTTTGGCGTCACCACGTCCAGCGCGCCTCTGCTCCTTTTTGCCTGCATGGCCGTGGCCAACGGCCTGTATCTGGCCAGCCACAATCTGCTGCGGGGGCTGCCCAAGTCGGCGGCCGTGGGCAACCTGTTTCGATCCGTGCTGTCCATTCCCCTGGCGTATGGCCTGAACCAAGGCTTGGCCTGGCTGCTCATCCAGAGCGGCCTGCCCGACCCCGAGCCGGTGCTCGAACCTTTTGCCGCCATCGTCTCCAAGTTCGCCTCGGACTGCGTGGCCGCCGGCATCGAAGGCCTGGCCGACCGCTCCAAGTACGTGCGCATGCGCCTTCGCGACTATCGCGAGAAGTTCAAGCAACTCTACGACACCTACTCCCTGCTGGAGTTGCTCTATCCCAGCGACGACGTGGCCAAGCTCCTGGAGACGCCCAAGGAATTCATCAACGCCATCGGCTCCCAAAAGGGCGACCTGGACAAGATCGTCATCGTCAACGCCCTGGATTTTCTCTATTTCTGGATGTATCAGCCCCGCGCCCGCACGGTGCTCTCCCGGGCCATGCGCTCCATGTCGGCCGAGGAGCGGCGCATGTTTTTGCTCTCCCAGTACGTGCTGCTGCGCGAACGCGAAATCAGCCGACTGTTCATCGAAGGACTGGTCGGCCGCAAGTTCGCCCCGGCCCTGTCGTTTTATTTGAGCCACGCCAGACGCTACCTCGACGATCTCCAGGAACTCGCCCTTCGCCACCCGCCGGCCGAGGCCCTGACCCTGGAAAACGCGTTGCTGGGAAGAGATGTCCGGCTGGGGGGACTGTAGCGGACGACGGAGTGAGAAGGGGCAGGGAGAGTGTAAGAGAAGAGGGGAATGCCTCCGGCGGCTGGGGGCCTGAGGCCCCCAGCCCCCCCCGAATGGGGAAAAGGGGTAAGGGG
>JAEZEM010000325.1 GCA_023417745.1 Pseudomonadota bacterium | reverse complement strand
CGCCAACGCCTCTGCGTGAGCGCGGCCGTGTCCGGCCGACGGCGCGGCCTTTAAGGGTGCGGCGTCAGCCGGCCGCGACGGGGGCCAGACCGAAGACGCTTGGTTGCCGTGGGGTTGCCAGAAAAGCCGGGGCATGGAAGAAACCGAGGGTGCGGGAAAGGGCCGGCCGTGGGGGCTGGCTGGGTAACGGACCGGACAAGGACATTGGGAGGGCGGCATGGACAGGCTGGGCAGGCGGGAGCGACAGGGCGCGAGGCGGTTTTCGCGGCTGGCGGGGCGGGGAATTTGGCTCATGCTCGCTTATCTGGCCCTGGCGGTCTGGCCGGCCCTGGCCGAGGAGTCGTGCCCCCAGGGGCCGGCTACGTCCTATACGGCCTCGCAGCCCGGGGCCAAGGGGACCTTCGCGCTCTTTTCCGATGTCCACTTCTCGCCCTTTGCCGATCCCAGCCTGGTGCGCGAGCTGGCCGCCTCGCCCGTGGAGTGGTGGCGGGCCATCCTCGACCGGTCCAAGCCGGGGCTGTCGCCCTACGGCCAGGACACCAACAACGCGCTGCTCCAGTCATTTCTTAACGACATGGCCGCCCGGTCCCCGCGCCCGGACTTCATCCTTTTTCCGGGCGACCTCCTGTGCCACGATTTCTGGACGCTGTATCCCAAGCTCTCCAAGGACACGACCCAGGCCGGGCTGGAGGCGTTCATCCAAAAGACCGTGGCCTATTTCTTCGGCGAAGTGGCCCGGCGCTACCCGGGCGTGCCGGTCTACGCCGCCCTGGGCAACAACGACAGCGTGGAAGGCGACTACCGCATCGCGCCCCACAGCCCCTATCTGGCCCTGACCGCCCAGACCCTGGCCGGCATGCTGCAAAACGAGGCGGCCCGGGCGGATTTTTTAAGCGATTACAGCCATTACGGCTGTTACGGCGTGACCATGCCCGAGGCCGGCGGGGTGCGGCTGGTGGTCATAAACGACGTCTTTCTGTCGGTGAAGCACCCCGACGAGGCGCTTGGCGGGCCGGTGTTGGCCTTTCTGGAGCGCGAACTGGCCGGGGCCAAGGCGCGCGGGGAAAAAGTCTGGCTCATGGCCCACATTCCGCTGGGCGACAACAGCATGGCCAGCGGCGCGGCCCTGGCCAAGAAAGAGGATGATCGCTACAAAGGATTCCTGCGCGAGAACCAGAACGACGCCTACGCCAAACTCTTGTCGGCTTATGCGCCGACGGTGGTCAAGGCGGCCTTCGCCGGCCACGTCCACCGCGACGATTTCCGTCTTTGGCAGGACGGCCGGGGAGTCGTGGCCGGCGGCATGCGCCTGGCCCCGTCCATTTCCCCCATCACCGGCAACAATCCGGGCTATCAGCTCCACACCTACGACCGCTCCAGCCTGGAGCTCCTCGACATGGCCACCTATTCTCTGGACTTGGCCAAGCCCGGAGCCGCTTGGCGGGAGGAATACGTCTGGTCGGCAGCCTACGGTCGGGGGCTTCGGGAGCCGGCCGACTGGCAGGCGACCTATCGCGACCTGGGGCAATGTCCGGCCCGGCGTCAGGCCTTTGCGGAGCATTTCGACCTGGGCAGCCCCCAGGCGGAGGTCACCGAAACGAGCTTTCCAGCCTTCTGGCGGGCCATCGCCGCGCCGACCCGGGCCGCCTGGGAGGCCTGGCGCGCGCCTTCGGCCGTGACGCCTTGAGGCAGCGGTCTTCGTGTCGCTTGCTTGACGGCCACAGGGTTCGGTCGTCGGGCGATGCGCGAAATTTAGTGAGATTTTTCAATGGATGCGACGTTTTTTGGTTTCGAGGCGTCCGGTTGGCCTGGGCTTGCTCCGGTTTCGGCCGGCGTGTAGAGAGCACAAAGCGTTCGTAGCGTCTCCGAAGGGGTCGGGCCTGGGCTTGCTGGTTCAGGTCGTGCCGTAACCGGCCGGGGGGATGATCCGACGCAGTCAGTGTGGCTGTGGTCGTGGCTTTCCTCCGTGTTGTCGCGCGGCAGAAGTCTGTTTGTTTCATCCCCTTTTTTCGGAGTCTTCTTGCGTTTTTCCCCACCCACGGGCGGTTTCGCCCCTTGTCGCGGACCGGTCGAAGCCGGCGTCTCGGCGCGCATCGACGTGCTGCGCATCGTGCTGATTGGGCTGATCGTCCTGTGTCACGGCGGCCGGTTCCTGGGCGTGCTGGTTCCCTTTGACGGTCCGGTCGTCCAGTTCGCGGCCACGGCCTTCAACCGGGGGCCGGCCTGTCTGGCCGTGCCGCTGTTTTTTGCCATCTCCGGCTATCTGCTGTTGCGAAAGCTTGAGCTCACCCCGGTCGGCTACGTGCAGCTCATGGGCCGCAAACTCTATTCCATCGGCCTGCCGTTTCTCCTCTTTAACGCCATCTGGATCGCCTGGTTTCTCTGGGTGGGCAGCATTGTCCAGTTCGGCGGCCGTTCCTACATTCTGGAAGCCGGCATCCTGCCCAAGCTTCTGGGCTACGACACCTCGCCGGTCAATTACCCGCTGTGGTTTTTGCGCGAATTGCTGAAGGTCTTTGCCCTTACACCGGTCTTTCTGCTGTTCCTGCGCCGGCTGCCGCGCGCCGGGCTGGCCCTGCTCCTCGTCTTGTGGTTCGTCGAGCGTCCGGCCGACGAATACGGCTTTTGCGGCTTCGCCTTCTGGTTCTATCTTGGCGGCTTGCTGGCTCGGTCGGGCCTTGCTCTGGGCGACACGGCCCGGCTGGACAAGTGGGTGTTGCCGCTTTTCGTCCTGGCCACGGCCGTGGTCGGGCTGGCCCCGTGGCTGACCCAGGACGTGGTGGTCTATGCCGCCGGCAAGCGATTCTACCAGATGCTTGGCGTGGTGGCCTTGTGGTGTCTGTCGCGCCAGCCGTGGATCATGGGCAGCGGCCTTTTGCACCGCATGGCCGCGGCGAGCTTTTTCATTTTCTTGACTCACGAACCCACGGTGTCGATCCTGCAAACGCGGCTTTTGGCGCTGTGGCAGCCTGAGGGACCGGCGGCGCAGCTCGTGGCCTTCGTGCTGCCGGGGCTGGTCGCCCTGACCCTGCTCTATTGGCTGGCCCGGGGCCTGGCCCGGTTTACGCCAAAGCTCTACGCCGTGCTGACCGGCGCGCCCCTGCGCAAGCGGCGGGTTGCGCCAGTGGTGGCCTGAGAGGCGGCTTGACTTTCGCCTGGCGTGTGTGAGTGTCCGCTAGGAGGCCCCATGGACTATATCGCCGTCATCCACAAGGACGCGGACTCGGATTGGGGCGTGTCGTTCCCGGATTTTCCGGGCTGCGTCACGGCCGGCGAGACCCTGGAAGAAGCCCGGCGCATGGCGGCCGAGGCCCTGGCCCTGCATGTGCGCGGCCTGGCCGAGGACGGCCTTTCGCCGCCGCGCCCCATGGCCTTGGACGCCGTGGCCCGGCATCCCGATTTCGCCGACGGCGTGGCCGTGCTCGTGTCCCTGCCCGAGGCTAGGCCGAAAAACGTGCGCGTCAACGTCATGCTGCCCAAGACGGATTTGCAGGCCATCGACGCCCGGGCCAGGGAGGAAGGGGTCAGCCGTTCCTCATTTCTGCTGCGGGCGGCCAGAGTGGCCCTGACGGACCATGACGCAAGCGGCGCTTGCGGCCACCGGCCCTGAATCGCCCCCAGCCTGCATAAAAAAGCCGGGAGGACGTCCGTCCCCCCGGCTTTTGCGTTTCTTGGCGGATGCGGCGGCCTAGTTGGCCACCACGTTGACCAGCTTGCCCGGCACCACGATGACCTTGCGCACGGTCTTGCCCTCGATGTGCTTGGCCACGTTGGGCTCGGCCAGGGCGGCGCGTTCCAGGGCGGCGTTGTCGGCGTCGGCCGGCACGGTGAGCTTGCCGCGCAGCTTGCCGCAGACCTGGACCACGATTTCCACCGTGTCGGAAGTCAGGGCGGCCGGATCGTGGCTCGGCCAGGGCTCGTTAAGAAGCAGGTTCGTGTGGCCCACGGTCTGCCACAGCTCTTCGCAGATGTGCGGGGCGATGGGCGAGAGCACGGTGAGAAGGGTGGCCACGGCCGAGGACACGGCCTTGGCCCCCTTGGGCTCGGCCCGAAGCGCCTCGACATTGGCGTAGAGGAAGTTGACCAGTTCCATGGCGGCGGCGATGGCCGTGTTGAACTGGAACCGCTCGCGGATGTCGGCACCGGCCTTGGCGGCGGCGGCGTGTTCGCGGCGGCGCAGCTCGGCGAAAAGGGGCGGCAGGCCGTCCAGGCCCAAGGCTTCGGCCGGGGCGCAGGCCGGCATGGGAACGAGCAGGCCCGAAAGCTCCTCGGTCACCAAACGCCACAGGCGCGACAGGAAGCGCGAAGCTCCCTCGATGCCCGAGTCGCTCCACTCCAGATCCTTTTCCGGCGGCGCGGCAAAGAGGATGAACACGCGCACCGTGTCGGCCCCGTACTTGCCGATCATGAGGGCCGGGTCCACCACGTTGCCCTTGGACTTGCTCATCTTCGAGCCGTCCTTGATGACCATGCCCTGGGTCAGCAGATTGGCGAACGGCTCGTCAAAGCCGACGTAGCCGAGGTCGCGCAAGGCTTTGACGAAAAAGCGCGAGTAGAGCAGGTGCAAAATGGCGTGTTCAATGCCGCCGATGTACTGGTCCACCGGCAGCCAGTAGGCCAGCTCGGCCGGATCAAACGGCCGGCCGGCCTCCCGGGCCGAGGCGTAGCGGGCGAAGTACCAGGACGACTCGAAAAAGGTGTCCAGGGTGTCGGTCTCGCGCCGGGCCTTGCCGCCGCATTTGGGGCAGGCGACGTCGGTAAACGACGGCGAATGGGGCAGGGGCGAGCGGCCGTCGGGCATGAGCGCCAGATCGCGGGGCAGCTCCACGGGCAGGTCGGCGTCGGGCACGGGCACGATGCCGCAGCTCTCGCAGTAGATGACCGGGATGGGCGCGCCCCAGTAGCGCTGGCGGGAGATGTTCCAGTCGCGCAGGCGATAGTTGATGCTTTTCTTGCCGCGCCCAGAGGCGTCGAGCCAGTCAATGATGGCCGTCTTGGCCGCCTCGTTGTCCAGGCCCGTGAACTGCGCGGAGGCGGTGAGCAGGCCGGGATCGACATAAGCCGCCGTCAGGGCCGCAGCGTCCAGGGTCTCGCCCTTGGGCTCAATGACCACGGTCAGGGGCAGGTCGTACTTGCGGGCAAACTCGAAGTCGCGTTGGTCGTGGGCCGGCACGGCCATGACCGCGCCGGTGCCGTAGCCCATGAGCACGAAATTGGCGACATAGATGGGGATCGGCGCGCCCGTGGCCGGGTTCACGCAGTAGGCCCCGGTGAACACGCCTTCTTTTTCCAGATCGTCGGCCGAGCGCACGATGCGGTCGAGGTTGCGCACTTTCTCCACAAAAGCATTGACCGCCGCTTCCTGGGGCTTGCCGGCGATGAGCTTGGAGACCAGCGGATGCTCGGCGGCCAGGCTCATGAAGGTGGCCCCGAACAGGGTGTCGGGCCGGGTGGTGAAGACGGTGACGCCTTCAGACTCTTCCACGGGTTCGGCCAGTTTGAAGGTGATCTCCGCGCCGACGGACTTGCCGATCCAGTTGCGCTGCATGGTGAGCACGCGTTCGGGCCAGCCGCCGAGCTTGTCGAGGTCGGCCAAGAGTTCCTCGGCGTAGTCGGTGATGCGCAAGAACCACTGTTCCAGGTCTTTTTGGACCACGGCCTGGTCGCAGCGCCAGCAGCAGCCGTCGATGACCTGTTCGTTGGCCAGCACCGTGCCGCAGGTTTCGCACCAGTTCTGGGGCGAATGTTTGCGGTAGACCAGACCCTTTTCGAGAAATTTCAGGAAAAAGCGCTGCTCGTGGACGTAGTAGCCGGGGTGACAGGTGGCGATTTCGCGCCGCCAGTCATAGGAATAGCCCAGGCGCTGAAGTTGGGTGCGCATGGAGTCGATGTTGGAGATGGTCCAGGCGGCGGGATGCAGCTTGTGCTTGATGGCGGCGTTCTCGGCCGGCATGCCGAACGCGTCCCAACCCATGGGGTGCAGGACATTGTGGCCTTCCATGCGTTTGAACCGGGCCACCACGTCGCCGATGGAGTAGTTGCGCACATGCCCCATGTGGATGCGCCCCGAGGGGTAGGGGAACATTTCCAGGACGTAGTACTTGGGCTTTGCGGGGTCGGCTTCCACGTGGAAGTGGCCGCCTTCTTCCC
>JAEZEM010000289.1 GCA_023417745.1 Pseudomonadota bacterium | reverse complement strand
ACCACTTCGGCCTGACCCTTTTCGCCCCCCACTGGCACCAGGGCGTCATCGGCATCGTGGCCTCCCGGGTGGCCGAGGCCCGCTACCGCCCAACGCTCATCCTCACGGCCGATCCGGCCAAGGGACGGCTCAAGGGCTCGGGCCGCTCCATCCCGGAATGCGACCTGCACGGCCTTTTATGCGGCATCGCCGACAGCCTGCTGGCCTTTGGCGGCCACAAGCAGGCGGCCGGGTTCTCCATAGCGCCCGACAATCTTGGCGAGGTGTCACGCCGCTTCAACGAAGCGGCCGCAACGGCCCTTGGCCATACGGTTCCAACGCCGAGCCTGCGCCTGGACGGCGAGCTGGCCTTTGGCGAGATCAGCTCCACCCTGGTGCGCGAACTGGCCCTGCTCGAACCCTTTGGCTGCGGCAATCCCGAGCCGGCCTTCGCTTCGCCGCCGGTGACGGTCCAGGCCCGGCGGGCCTTCGGGGAAAACCACGTGGCGCTTACCCTGCGCGACCCGGCCGCCGGAGTGTCGTTTAAGGGCAAGGCCTGGCGCATGGCCGCCCAGATCGGCCAGGAGACGGCCGGACGCACGATTCGCGTCGCCTATTCCCCTAAGATCACCTACTTTTCTGGGATACCGGAAATCGAGCTGCGCCTGCGCGACCTGGGGCCGGCCTAACCCGAGTGCGCCGAAATGTAACAGAACACTTCGTCATTTCAGTCGGTTAATGACAACAATCCCCTTGTGCCATTTGGGTGACCGAGCTACTGCGGCCCAGGCTGCCCTGTCCCTGGCCTGCGTTAAAAAATTTTGACCGGCGTAAAAAAACGCCCCATTTTGTCTTGCCAAGATGCAAACGATAACATTATTGGAAAACGTAGCCGACGGGACGCCACCCGTCGGCGGCGACGGATACCGGATAACGCCAACGGATCATTTTGAGGAGGAAGGTTATGAAACGCTACGCTATGTGGGCCCTGCTGGCCGCCCTGGTTCTGGGCATGGCCGGTTTCGCCCAGGCTGCCACCGAAGTGAAAATGGTCGGTGACGCCTTTGTCTACGGCACGTTCAACGCCAACCAGAACTTCACTGGCTGGAGCACCGGCTCTTGGGACAACAACAACGGCGCCTACACCGGCGCTGGCAAGCAGACCGAAGAACGCTTCCAGATCTGGGAACGTTTCCGCCTGCGCTCCGACTTCGTCGCCAACGAAGCCGTGAAGTTCCGTCTGGGCATCAAGGTGCAGGACACCTGGGGTCATGGCACCTTCACCGCCGCCAACCCGGCCGTCTCCATCGAAGTCTACCAGGCCTTCCTGCAGTTCAAGCTGCCGGGCTGCGACGTTGAAGTCACCGCCGGCCTGCAGGACCTCTCCCTGCCCGAGAACGCCTTCTTCACCGACTCCGTCGTGTTCGGCGGCGACCGCGCTGCCGCGCTGGTCGTGAACAGCCCGCTGATCAAGGACACCCTTGCCGTCAGCGCCGGCTTCGCCCGCATGCTGGACAAGAACCGCACCTACGACACCACCACCACCCAGGTTTCCGACGAATTCGACGTCTACTTCCTGGCTCTGCCCGTCACCCTGGACGGCTTCAAGGTCACCCCGTGGGGCGCCGTCGGCGTCGCCGGCAAGGCCGCCAACTACTTCACCGCCGGTTCCTACGGCCCCAACTCGACCTTCGCCGACAGCCTGCTGTCCGCCGGCACCTTCGTGACCCCGGCCGGCCTGCGCAACGACCAGAACGCTTACTGGTGGGCCGGCGGCACCTTCGAAGTGACCGCCCTTGACCCGGTGAAGTTCTACGCTGACGTCATCTACGGTTCCGGCAACCAGTCCGACCGCAAGAAGAGCCAGCGCTATGGCTGGTTCATCGACGCCGGCGTCGAGTACACCGGTCTTGACTTCATGACCCCCCAGGTCTTCGGCTGGTGGTCCACCGGCGAAGACAAGTCCACCCGCAACGGTTCCGAGCGTATGCCTTCGATCCTGTCCAACTGGGGTCCGGGCAACAGCTTCCTGTTCGACTGCTCCCAGGATCTGCTGAAGCAGGGCAACATGGGCGTTAACCCCATCGGCTCCATGGGCCTGGGCGCTTCGCTCAACAACATCAGCTTCATCGAGAAGCTGACCAACCGCCTGACCTTCGTCTACCTGCGCGGCAACAACGCGGCTGCCGCCATCCGCAACCTCAATGTGCTCATGGGCAGCAACCCGTACTTCACCATGGGTCGCGACCTGACCGTCAACGAGTACATCCTCGGCGCCAACTTCGACACCACCTACCAGATCTACGAGAACCTGGCCGCCGTCATGGAAACCGGCTGGGCTCACGGCCAGTTCCAGGAAAGCGTGTGGGGCCGCCGCCTGGCGGAGAAGTCCCGCAGCGGCGACGCCTGGAAGGTCGCTTTCGGTCTGACCTACAAGTTCTAGTGTAACTGGCGTTATCCGGCCATTCGATGCCACGCCGGGCCCCTTCGGGGGCCCGGCTTTTTTTGTGCGTCCTGCTTCGGGCCCATTGGCGGGGAGGATTTGCGCCGCCCTTGCCGGGCGCTAGCAACACGCCGTGTCGCCATCACGACGGCGAGGCGAGACCAGAAGCCCGCCCGAGCGTCACGCGACCGGACAAAGGCTGGGGTCGGACCTTCCGCGACGCCCCGCTGGCCTGCCCGCAACCGCCTGGACATTCGCCCGGCCGGCAAGGACGGAACTGGCCCGATTCCTTGAGCCGGCCGCCAGCGACAGCAGGCCGGCGTCAGCCAGCCCGCCTCCCCTCCCACGGCACAGCGCCGCGTACGGCATAGCGCCACATAGCGTCTCGGAAACGCCTTCCCGCCTCCCGCCTGTCGATGCCCGGTCCATTGTCGCCCACGCTCACGCCCCTATCCGCTCTGCCTAGTGGCCAAATGCAAAGCGGGGCAAGGCACGCCAAACGCGCGCCTTGCCCCGCTCAAAACGGCAGTGCCGACTGCTTCGTTATTTTGCGGCCAACGTGGCGGCCACGTCCTTGGCGAACTTCTCCACCAGCCGGCTCTCGGCCGCGGCCAGGCTGGCGTAGTCCGGCCCGGAGACCGGCTCGCGGTAGTCGCCCGAACGCCAGTCCAGGGTCTTGTGGTCGGCGTCGAGGACCGACCAGTTGACCCGCAGCACGGCTTCCTGGCCCAGGGTTCCGTCGAGGCGGGCCACCTGGATGACCAGCTGACGCTCCAGGCGCGCCCCCACCGGCCAGGGATAGGTGTAGATCGGCTTGACGCAGACAAGCCGCGACAGATTCTCGGTCAGCGCCCGCTGGAAGTTGTCGTGGGGGGCCTCGATCCACTGCTCGAACTCGGCCAGCTGCATCTGGTTGGCCCCGGTGCGGGTGACGATCTGGGAGCGGTCCAGGTAGGACGGGAAGTCCACCGGCCCGATGCCCACGGCCAGGCACGGGCCGGACGGCCCGTCGCCCTCGGCGGCCGGGGCCG
>JAEZEM010000259.1 GCA_023417745.1 Pseudomonadota bacterium | reverse complement strand
CCGGGGCCGCCGCGACTGGCGTCGCGGCGGCCCCGATTTTTTGGCCTCGTGGACAGCAAGCAAACACAACAACTCTTGCACGGGATAGGGTTTCATATTACCCACCGCCCATGCCAATCCTGGATTTCCCCACAACCATCATCCTCTACTTCGTCACCAACCTCTGCATTGCCGTGATGCTTGCAGTGGCCTTCTCCGATTCCCGAGCCCGGGGAGCCTGGCTCTGGATCGCCGGCCTAGCCGTGCAACTGGCCTCCGGACCGCTTTTTCTGCTGCGTGGCAGCATCTCCGATGTTTTTTCCGTCCTGTTGGCCAATCTCCTCTTCACGACCTCCTGGACCTGCTACCTCGCCTCCCTGGACGTCTTTTTCGGCAACCGGCGCAGCCGTTGGGCCTATATTCTCCCACAGCTCCTGGCCCTTGGCATCTTCACGTTCTGGCTGGACGCCCCCCGGATGCGCGCCATCTTCGCCAACGCTCTCTACACCGGCCAATGTCTCATGCTGGCTTCGGTGCTTCTGGCCCGGCGCACCCAGTACCGGGCGCGCGTCATCGCCATCTTCGCCCTGGGCTATGTCCTGGGGGCCGGAGCCTGCCTGCTTCGCGGCGCGGCCGCCTTCCTGAACCACAATCCCATCGCCAACCCCTTTGCTCCGGGACCTGTCCAGTCCTATTCCCTGCTCATTTCCGCCCCGAGCCTCATCGCCTGCACCCTGGGCTTCGTGCTGCTGCACCGGGAACGCTCCGAGGCCGAGGTCCGCCGTCTGGCCGACATCGACCACCTGACCGGCCTGGTCAACCGCCGGGGGTTCGAGGCCGGCTTCACCAACGCCCTGGCCCGGGCCGCCGTCCGAAACGACTGGACCAGCCTGGCGCTCATTGACCTCGACCGCTTCAAGGCCGTCAACGACCGCCTGGGCCATGCCGCCGGCGACGTGGTGCTGGTGGAACTGGGCCGCATCCTCATCCGCGAAGTCGGGGCGTTCGGCTTCGTAGCCCGTATCGGCGGCGACGAATTCTGCGTCGTCATGCCCGGCACGCCCCCGGACCGGGCCGCCGGGCTGGCCGAAACCCTGCGCGCCGCCATCGCCGGCCACGACTGGGAAAGCTACGGCCTATCCGAGCCGCTCACGGCCACCATCGGCGTCTCCAGCCGCCGGGGCAGCCCGGACGACTCCGGCGCGAACTTCCTGCGCCTGGCCGACATGGCCTTGCTCGCCGCCAAGGACGAGGCCCGCAACTGCGTGCGCCAAGCCGAAACCGCCGTCGACGACCCGTCCGGTTCCCTCGCCTCCTGATCTCCCGCTTTCTCCCCTGCGACAACTGGCACGGCAATCCTAAAAGCCGTGTCTTTTCCTTTGGTTGCTACACACCGCACAACTTTGTATGGCTAGGCTACGCAATTGTTCCCGGCCTCCGGGACACACATTGCAACCCCTTGCAATCGTTTGACGGCCGGTCTGGCCCGAAAGTTGATAAGGGATGACCGGGCCAGCGCCCGAGGAACATGCCGTGAACACGCCCGCCAAAGACATCGCCTACCGCCCCATCGGCATCCTGCGCTCCCCCTTCCGGGACATCGCCGGCATGCCCATCCAACCCGTGGGAGCCCTCGGCGTCGCCGGCCACGTCGAAGTCCATGCCGACTTCGTGCCCGGCCTGGCCGACCTTGAGGGCTTCTCCCACGTCTTTTTGCTCTATCACCTCCATCGGGTGACGGGGTTTGACCTCATGGTCAAACCCTTCCTCGACAACGACCATCACGGCATTTTCGCCACGCGTTCGCCCAAGCGCCCCAACCCCATCGGCCTGTCCGTGCTGGAACTGGCCGGCGTGGACGGCGCAACCGTCCATCTGCGCAACGTCGACGTCCTCGACGGCACGCCCGTGCTCGACATCAAGCCCTACGTGCCCCGCTTCGACGTCTGGCAGGCCGAGCGCACCGGCTGGTTCGCCGGCAAGGCCCGAAACGCCGACGGATACAAGTCCGACGACCGGTTCCGCTCCTGACGCGCCCGGGAAAGCCCACTGCACCCCGGACCGCCCATGGACGCCCGATCAGACCGACCGCCCATCCTTCGTCGCCCCCGGGCCAGCTCGGGAGCGGCGCAACCGGGCGGCGGGCGCTTGCCCCCCTGCCTGCGCAACCTTGGAGAATCCCATGTCCCGCCTTGTTTCCCTGGCCCTGGCCGCGCTGCTGTTGACCGCCGCCCCGTCCCTGGCCGCCGATTCCGCCGTCACCGTCTACGCCGCCGGCAGCCTGCGCCAGGCCATGACCGCCGTGGCCAAGGCCTTCGAGGCCCAAACCACAATCCCGGTCGCCACCACCTTCGGCCCCTCGGGCGTCCTGCGTGAACGCCTCGAAAAGGGCGAACACGCCGACATGCTGGCCTCGGCCGACTTCGGCCATCCCGTTGCCTTGACCCAAGAAGGTCTGGCCTGGCCCACCATCCTTTTCACCCGCAACAAACTCTGCGCCACCGGCAAGGAGTCCCTCAAGCTCTCCCCCGAGAACCTGCTGTCCGTGCTCCTCGACCCGGCCGTGCATGTCGGGACCTCCACGCCCAAGGCCGACCCGGCCGGCGACTACGCCTGGGTCATGTTCGACCTGGCCGACAAGGTAAAACCCGGCAGCGCCAAAATCCTCGACGCCAAGGCCGACAAGATCGTCGGCGGCCCCCACAATTCGGCCCCGGTCAACGGCAAGCATCCCGTGGCCGCCGCCTTCGAAGCCGGCAAAATCGACGTGTTCCTGGGCTACTGCAGCGGCGACCTGCACAAGACCGTCCCGGGCCTGACCATGACCCAGCTGCCGCCCGCCCTGGCCGTCCAGGCCGACTACGGTCTAGCCGTGCTCCAGGACGCCTCCCCCGAGGCCCGGCGCTTCGCCCTCTACCTCATGTCGGTTGACGGCCAGAAGATTCTGGCCGATCACGGTTTCGCAGCCGTCGCGCTGCCGTAAGTGGGAAAAAGGAAAAAGATAAAGAAAAGAATGCCTCCGGCGGCCGGGAGGGGCTAAGCCCCTCCCGGACCCTCCCTGAATGGGGATAAGGGGGCTTAAGCGGGCTGGCGGATGGGTGTTATGGGCCGCGCCGGCAAGGGAACAGTCTGAAGGCATGCAGTTAGTTACCGTGGCCGGCCCGCCTTCGTCGGGCAAGACGTCCGTATTGCTCAAGCTCGCCGCCGTGCTCGGCCGCCAGGGCAAACGCCTGGGCGTAGTCAAGTTCGACTGCCTGACCGGCCGCGACAAGGACGTCTTCGACGCCGCCGGCATCCCCTGCGCCGCCGGCCAGTCCGGGGCGCTGTGCCCGGACCATTTCTTCGTCTGCAACGC
>JAEZEM010000104.1 GCA_023417745.1 Pseudomonadota bacterium | reverse complement strand
GACCCCCCCCGGACCCCCTCGCCGGGAAACGGGGGGCGGGGGGTTGGCCTTGGACGGCCCCGCCTTACGGTCCGTCAAAGCCCAGGGTCGCCCGGCACTCTCCGGGGCAGGACACGCCAAGGGGGGTCGCGCCTGGCGACAGCTCCAGGGCCGGCAGGCCGCGCGTGTCCAGGGCCAGCCGCACAGCCATGGGGTAGGCTGGCGCGCTCCACAGCTGCGCCCCGTCGCCGGTCAGACGAAACCGCACCCGCACCGTGCCCGTGAAGCCGCCAAGGTCCAGGGAGGCCGTGCGCGCCACCCCCAGCCCGTCCCAGCGGCCCGAGCGGGTGCTCAAAAACGCGTCCAGCAGCCGGTACTCGCCGTCGCCCAGGGCCACCTCGGCCACCGCGCCGTTTTTTCCTTCCGCATCGCCAAAAAGCCTCGGGAACCAAGTCAATTCCAGCGATTTGGCCGGATAGCCGGTAATCGCGGCATAGGCCGTGAAACACGGCTTGGCGTCGGGACAGGACAGGGCCGGATCGTTTTGCAGGCGCACGGCAGTAGCCCCGGCGTCGGCCGCGCCCGGGTCGAAACCTTCGGCCGTAAAAAGCGGGGCCAGGACGGCCTCGCCCTCGCCGCCCGGCTCCAGGGAAGCGCGCAGGCAGGCCGGGCCGGACAGGGGCAACGGCACGGACGCGCCGTCAAGGATCAACGTCGCGCCGCCGGGATTGCCGGCCAAGGTCAGGGCCTGGGGCGAAAACGCCTCCTGGCCGGCGTTGCCCAGGACCGCCGGCCGGCCAGGCGACAGGGCCACGGTCCAGGGGCAGGCCTTGCCCGAGGGGGCAAGCACGTACTGCCCGGGATAGGCCGTGCCGGCCGGACACGGGGCCACCGGGGTGTTGGCGGCCAGCCGGGCTGAGCGCTCGGCCGCCTCGGCCCCGGGCAGACCGGGGTCGCCGGACACCGCCAGTCGCAGGTCCAGTCGGGTGACGGCCACGGGCTCGCGTTCGAAGCCCGGACTCATGATGAGGCGTACGGTCAACGATTTGGCCGGCGGCGGCGGCGCGGCCGGATCGTAAAGAATAAGCGAGTCGGCGTCCGGGCCGACCAGGACAAAGGCCCGGCCGGTGGGCGTGTCGTCGTCCGGGTAGTCCGTGACCCGGGCGTCCATGGCCAGGGAGGCCAGGGCCACGGTCTGGCCAGGCAGCGGCGTGAACACGTAAGTGGCCTCCCCGGCCCGGCCCCGGTCGGCCAGGACGAGACCATCGCCCGTGGCCCGGAGGTTTCGCGAGGCGGCCATTTCGCCAAAGGCCGTGTCCGGTCGGAAATCGGCCGAGAAGGCCACCGTCGGCAGGCTCGGGGCGGCATTGGCGAGGGGCAGGCGATGGACGGTCACGCCAGCCAGGCTGGCGACCGGCGTCGCGCCCTCGGGCAGGGGCCGGGCCGAGGCGTCGCCACCGGTCGGAACCAGGATCAGGGCTTCGCGGGCGATCCGGCCGTCCGGGCCGCCGTGGGGTAGGGCCGGCAGGAACCGGCCGGGCAGGTACCAGCGCGTAAACGCCTCAAAATACGGCCGTGTCCAGGGATCGGACTCGCGCCACAGGATCAGGGTCGCCCGGGGCGCGGCCGCCTCGTCCAGGGCCTGGGCCAGGGTTCCCAGGCGGCTGTCGTCGCGGCGATAAAAAAACGGCGCGGCCGGGATATTGGGCGCGGCCAGCCCCAGTCCCAGCAGCAGGGCCAGGACATGGACCGGCCGGCGATCCGCCAGTCGCCCCAAAACGACCGACAGCCCGAGTCCGGCGGCCAGCAAGGCGGCAAACAGGCACGGCAGCACGTAGCGCGCCTGGAAATGGTGGTCCGAGGTGGCCCGGCCCCAGGCCAGACCGAAGGTGCAAGCGAAAAGCAGGCCGACCAGGACCGCCCCGCGCCGCCGTCCGGGATCGACAAGGCCCAGGCCAAGTCCGGCCAGGGCCGGGCCGGCCAGGAGCCAGGGCCATTCCGGACGCCCTATAAAAGCGGCGTACCAACTGGAAAAGGCCGCGAAAATCGCCTCAAGGCAAGCCCCGAGAGGGGTCAGCCGAGGCTCGCCCGCGCTTAAAAGGTACTGGCGAAGGCCCGACGTCGCCAGCCACCACGGGGCAAAGGCCACAAGGATCAGGCCGCAGGCCACGGCCAGGCCGGCCAGGGTGCGGCGGCGCGGCGGCGCCTCGTCGCCTTCGGGCCAAACCAGAAACAGTCCCGTGGCCAGGACGGCGAAAGCCAGAAACCCGGCGGTCAGATAGGAGGTGTAGAAGGCTGCCGCGCCAAACCCGCCGACCATGAGCCAGTCCCGGCGATGGCCGCCGGACAGCGCCCGCAGCAGAAAAAGCGTCGCGCCAAGGACCAGGAACCCGAAAAAGGCATAAAGCCGGACCTGCTGGCTCACGTCCACGTGGTAGAGGCTGCCGGCCAACGCCGCCCCGGCGAACAGACCGCAAGCCGTGCCTCCCAGGCGGCGGCCGATCAAAAAGAGCAGGGGCGCGCAGGCCGCGCCGGCCAGGGCCGCCGGCAAGCGCACGAAAAAGTCGCTGTGGCCGAACACCCAGAGCATCAGGTGGATGATGACGTAATACAGCGGCGGTTGGAAATCGATAAACGGCGGATACTGCCAGGCCGCCCCGGCCACCACCGCGGCCGTCGAGGGCTCCATGGCCCGCATGAGCGTGGTCAGCTCGTCATAAAAGGAGACCGACGGCCCGCCCAGCGCGTACAGGCGCGGGGCCAGGGCCAGAAGGAACAGGACAAGGGGCCAGGGCCGGCGCAGGTTTTCGGTAAGACGTTTCACGGCCAAGGGGTCTATCACGCCGCCGCGATACTGCAAACCGCCCGGCAGCCGGGAGTCCCGGCCACCGGGCGCAGAGAACTCCGATCAGGCAGGGCCGCAGGCATCCCCTAGGCCGGCATCGCCGACGTTCCGGCCCAATCAGGCCGGCGGCCTAGGTGCACCACTCGATCCATTCGGACTTGTCTTCCATGCGGACTTCAAACTCATCGCCAAGACATTTGGCAAACCGGGTCACAAACGCCGCGACCGCCGCGTTAAGGGCCGCGCCGCCGGTGATGAAGGCGGCAACGATGGCCGCGACGAGGCCAAGCCCCAACGCTTCCTTGAAGCACTTTTCCACGGAGTGGTCGTCCGGCCCGACAACCACCACGGTCAGCGTGTGGTGCAGCTTTTTCATCTTCAGGGACAAGCCGCCGCAATGTCCTATGATGTTGAAGCTGTCGTCGAACGAAGCCAGCTCCTTTCTCCAGACAACCTGTTTCTTGTCATGCAAGGCCTTGGTCGAAAGCTCGGGGCACATCACGATTTCGGCTTCGAAGATGTCCGCCTCCACGGCATTTTCGCCTATGACTTTCACCTTTTTCGCCCACTCCGGGCAGGCATACCAGCCGTGGGCCACGATGGGCGTCACCACCTGAAGGACGATGCCTCCAGGCGGCGAGGCCTGGAAATCGAACTCCCACACGCCGTCCGCCGGCGGCATCACGTAATACCGGGGGCTCAGCCAGGCCCCGGACCAGCCGGACGTCGGCGCCAGCGCCAATGCCGCCACATGCAGGCGCGGCATGGCGCTCTCTTTCGTCTTGACCGCTTTGACGGACTCAATACGGAGCTGATGCATAACGTTCTCCTGTTGAGGGTGGCACGACATTGGCAAACCTTTGCCGATACCCCCGCACATACGGGAACTGAATATGCATGTCGATATTTTTATCGATTCACATGAAATGAATTCTCAATTTTTATCCACTCTCCCAATACCGCAGCCGGGCGCAGCATTTCATGCGCGCCCAACATTGTTGTTTCAGGAAAGAAGGACGAACCGGGCCTACACCGTCGGCGCGGTTGCCCGCTTGCGCCGCGCCCGGCGCAGTAGGTCGGCCAGCACCTCGCGGGGGGCGGGGTCGTCTTCCGGCAGGCCCACCAGCACGAGCTGGGGCGGGCGGACGGCGGCGGCGGCCAGGGAGGCCGTAGCCGCCGCCACGGCCGCAGCCACGTCGATCCCGGGGCGCAGACAGACCAGCACGGCGTCGACATGGCGGGCCAGGGAGCAGGCGTCGCCGCTGGCTCCAGCCGGCGCGGCCGCCACCAGCACGGCGTCAAACCGCCTGCCCAGCCCGTCCAGCAGCCCGGCCACGGACGGCGAATCCAGCACCCTCTCGGCCGCTTCCGGGGAAAGGGCCGTTTCACCGGCCGGCAGGGCAAAGAGCCCGGGCTCGTGGCCGGGCAGGATCACGGCGTCGCGAAAGACCTTGCCGGCGACGGCCTCGGCCAGTCCAGGGCCAAGGGGCAGGCCCAGACGGGCATGGAGGCTTGGCCGGGTGAGGTCGGCGTCCACCAGCACCACGGAACGCCCCGACCGGGCCAGGGCCGTGCCCAGCTCCAAGGCCACGTCCATGGCCTCGGCCGGGCCGGGCAGGGCGTCGGCCACCAGCAGCACCTTGGGCGGCCGGCCGCTGGCCGGGAAAAGCGCGTCTCGAAGCCGCCGGACCGCCTGGGACCGGGGAAGCCCGGGACGCCGGGGGAGCGCCCCGGCCACGGGCGCGCCGAGCGCGGCCGCGCCGGCCGGGGTGAGGGCCGGGTCGACGTAGGCGGCCAGCACGGCGGCGCACAGAGCCAGAAACGCGCCGACCACGATGCCCAGGGCCAGCATGAGCGACAGCTTGGGCCGCATGTAGTCGTCAATACGCCCGGGCTCGGTGGCGGCCTCCACAAGATGGGCGATGGACAGGTCGAGGTTTTGGCCGGCCACGGCCGCCCGGTGGAGCTGGTTTAAGTTGCTTAAAAACAGTTCCCCGGCCGCCACCCGGACCTTGAGCAACGACTCGGCGGCGGCCCGCTCCGGAAAGGCCATGATGCGGCCTTCCAGGGCGTCGAGCAGCGAACCGTAGGCGGCGTCCTGGCTTTCCAGGCCGGCGGCTTGGGCCGTGTATTCGGCCGCGCGTTCGTTGAGATAATTAAAGGTCGGATCGGTGGAAATGGTTTCGGAACCAAAGACCTTCTGGGACTCGCCCTTGATCAGGCGTTTGGCCTCCTCGATCTTGGCCTCGATCTCCTTGACCTGGGGATGCTCGGCGGTCATGCGCGACTTGGCCACGGCCAGATCCATGTAGAGGTCGCGCAAGGTGAGCTTTATGGAATCGATCAGGCTTGAGCGCTGGGTGGATTCGCTGGTCTTGCGGAATTCCGGGCGCTTGGCCATCTGCCCCTTGACGTTGGCCAGCATGCCCTGGGCCTTGAGCAAAAGCAGCCGATTGGCGTCGCGGTCGTTGTTGAGACTGCTGTAACGCTCCACCAACTTTTCGGCCTCGGAGGTGAGGTCCACGATTTTTTCGCGCTGGCGCAGCTTGCCGAGTTCGGCCAGGGCCTTTTCATAGTCATCCCGGGCGCGCGGCAGTTCGGCGGCGGCGGCGGCGGCCAGTTCCCGGCACTCGCTGTGGCGCATGTCCGCCTCCCGGGTCATGAACGACCGGGCGGCGGCGTTGGCCAGAGCCATGGCCAGCTCCATGGAGTCGGCCGAGCTGGAAAACTCCAGGATGTCGGCGTCGTCCATCATGGCCGCCTTGAGGTAGGGCCGGGGAAACAGGATGTGGACAATGGACTTGTTGGTGAGCTCCTCATAGGTCATGGGCCGGCGGCCGAAACGCGGCAGCCAGGTGTCCAGAATCCAACGCACCGGGGGAATGTACTCGACGACCTGCAGGGATTTGCGCTTGCGCGTCAGCTGCAGCTCGTCGAGCAGGGGCCTCACGACCGGCACGGTGATGGCCAAATCCTCATACGTGGTGCGCTCGGCGTCGGTCAGGGAAGCCGAGCCCATCATGGCCGAGTCGAGGTTCACCCGCGAGAGCAAGCTGGCCTTGGTGGAGGAGTGGTAGAGGTAGACCTTGGCCGAAGCCACGTACTGGGTCTCGCACAACAGCGTCAGCGCCGTGAGCCCGCCGGCCACGAGGGCAAAAACCAGGGCCATGAGCCGACGGCGACGCCACAACAGGGAAAGGAGCAGGCGCAGTTCCATGTCACTGCACCGCAGACACGCCGCCCTGGCGGTTGCTTAAATATTCTCCGGCCACGGGCTGGCTTTGCTGGATGATGGTGTTGACCTGGTTGACCGG
>JAEZEM010000100.1 GCA_023417745.1 Pseudomonadota bacterium | reverse complement strand
GGCCGGCGGATGTCCAGGGAGCCGGCGTCCACGCCGCGCCAGTCGCGGCCGTTGTCGCTTACGGCCGTGGCCTGGGACGGGGCCAGGATGGTGAAGCGGATGCCGGCCTGGGCCAGGGCTTCCAGGGTCGGGGTGTCCACGGCGGTCTCGGACAGCCACATCCCTTCGGGGTCGCGCCCGAAGCGGGCCTTGAAGTCTTCCACGGCCCAGGCGACTTCCAGGCGTTTGTCGCGCTCGGTGGCCAGGGGCATGATGACGTGGTGGTAGATCTGGGCCAGGGCGTTGCCGTGGCCCAGGCGGCCCAGGCTCTCGCGGTCGGCTTCCAGGATGCGGGCATAGGTGTCCGGGGCCGAGCGGGCCATCCAGGACATGAGCGTGGGGCCGGCGTTGAAGCTCATGTGGCTGTAGCAGTTGAACAGTTCGACGATGCGTCCGCCGCCGTCCTGGCGGCGGGCTCGGGCCATGGGGGCGTAGGATTCGCGGCAGATGCGTTCGTTCCAGTGCACGGCCGGGGCGGCGCTGCCTTCGGGCAGGATGCGGCCAAGCCAGGGGTCCTCGCGGGGGGGCTGGTAAAAATGGCCGTGGATGCACAGGGCGCGGTCCATGGTGCTACTCCTGTCCGGGGTTTTCGATGCGGTTTTCCCCGCGCGGCGGCGGGGCAAAGGTTTTGCGGTCCAGGGCGTCCAGGGCGCGTTCGGCCAGGGCGGCCTCGCGGCGGCGCAGCAACGAAGCGTCCACGTAGTGGACCTCCAGGGGGCCTTTGGCCGGCCGCACCAGGGCCAGGGACAACCCGGGCCAGGACCACAGGTGCATGGTCGCGCCGTCGGGTTCCGACCGGGTGACGGGCGGGCCGTATTTGGCGCTGTAGGCGGCCAGCACCCGTTCGTAATCGGTCTTGGAGTCGCCGCCCGAGGGGGCGATGGTCAGGGCCACGCCGGCCAGTTTGCCGGCGTCGTAGGCGTAGACGACACTGGTAAGCGCAATGTCGCCGAGGTTTAAGCGTTCGTCGGCCCGGCGCAAGTAGCGCCGGTTCCGGTGGGTGAAAAGGTATTCGCCGGTGGGCAGGGCGGTTTCCGGGGAGCCGAAGGCGGCCCCGCGAAAGGACCGGGGCGGGTCGCCTTTGGAGAAGATGCGAAGCCCGCCGGACAGCGACGGCGGCGCGCCGGCCGCAGTTTCAGCGGCCACGACCTGGGCCAAGAGGGCGGCGTCGGCGTAGCGGATGGCCAGGCCGCCGGCGGCGGTGTCCCGGGACAGGGCGATCTGGGCTCCGGGCCAGCTCCAGACGAGTTCTTCCTCCAGGGTGGCCGCGATGGCCCGGGGCGCGCCGTATTTGGCGGCGTAGGCCTGGCGCAGGGCCTCGAAGTCCACCCCGGCGTCGGCCCGCATGAGCACGGCGAAGAATTTGCCCTGGTAAAAGCCGTAGAGGATGTCGTTCAGGCGCGTTTCGCCCAGTTCCAGGCGCTCGCCTGTCCGGCGATAGTAGACGGCCGCGCCTTCGCGGTAGGCCTCGGTCATTTCGGGCAGGCTTTCGATGTCGCGGCCAAAACGGATGCCGCGAAAGCCGATGGGGCCGCGAGCGCGCACGTCGTCCAGGCTCTGCCAGGTGTCGCGCTCGTCATGGCTGAGGTCCGGGAGATAGACGTAGTCGATGTCCGTGGTCCCTTCCCGGGCGTTGTGGGACAGGCTGACGGTCAGGGCGGGTTGTCGCCAGACCAGCCGGGTCCAGCCCGGCGCGCCTTCCCGGGCCGGCCGGCCGTACTTGGCTTCGTAGGCGGCGATGACCTGCCCAAGCTCCTCGCAGCCGGCGAGATGCAGCCGCACGAAAAAGAATTTCCCCCGGGAAAAGCCGTAGCGCACCGTGGTTTGGCAATCCTCGCCAAAGGCCGGCTTTTCGGCCTCGCGGCGAAAAAGGGCCACCGGGCCGGCTTCCAGCACCGGGATCAGCCCGGGCACGTCGGCAAGGGGCGCGCCAAAGGGGATGCCGCGAAATTCCGGCGGTTTGGCGGCTTCGGCCGGGCCGGCCGCCAGGGACGACAAGGCGGCCAGGGCCAGCAGGGCCAGGCCAAACAGTCGCGCGGCCAGGGTCGCCATGGCTCAGCGGGCCAGCCGCTTGCCGATGCGCCGGGCCATTTCGCGCAGGCTCTCGGCCAGCACGGCGGTTTCGTCGTGGCCCGACACGGGCAGATTGCCGGTCATGCGCCCCACGGAGAGGTCCCGGGCGAAAAAGGCGCAGCGCCGCACCGGGCCGCCAAGCAGGAAAGCCATGCCCAGGCCGAAGACGATGCCGACCAGGCAAATGCCCCAGGCCGCGCCGCCAAGGAGCAGGCGCGAGGCGCGCACGGAATCGGCCAGTCCCGAGGCGTCGGCCGCGGCCTCGGCCAGGGTGGCCCCGCCGAGGTCCGCGCCGGCGGCCAGGGCGGCCCGCTCGGCCTCGATGATCTGGCGGCCGGTGGATTTGAGGCCCTCCCAGTCGGACAGAAGCGCCCCGGCGGCCTGGCGGCAGGCGGCCAGGGCGGCGAAAACCGGGGCCAGACGCTTGTTTTCCTCGTCGCTGCCGGCTTTTATTTCGCGCAAAAGGGCCTCGGCCTCGTCGTAGCGGGCCAGCGCCTGGGACAGCCGGCCCGGGTCGCGCTCGGCCTTGGCCGCCTCGGCGGCCAGGCGCACGTCGCGACCGGCGTCCTGGACGACCTGGGCGGTTTTCAGGCGCTTGGCGTGCAGACGCAGGGGCTCGGGCTGGGGATACTTGGCGGCCAGTTCCTTGTCCCACTGGGCGGTCTTGAACTCGATGTAGCCGGTGACGGCGGCGGCAAAAGCGTCCTGGGCGGCGGCCAGATCGGCCCGGTCCTTGGCCACCAGCTCGTTGGCGGCGGCGGCGGATTCGGCGGCTTTTTTGTAGGTGTCGAGCAAAAAGCCGATCTTCTGGGCTTCGGCGGCCAGGCTTTCCATGCCGGGCCGGCTGGCCGCCTCGCGGGCGGCGTGCAGGGCGTCGGCGGCCTGACCCAGGTCTTTTTTGGCCCGTTCCAGGGCGTCGCGGTCGCCGGACAGGGCGTAGCCCCGGATGGCCTGGGCGGCCAGGAGCAGCCGGCGCTCCACGGCCACGGCCAGATCAGCCCGAGGCAGGCGGGCGGTTTCGAGGGTCTTGGAGCGGGCGGCCAGGCCGTCGAGCCGAGAGACGGCGAAAAGCCCGAGCACCAGGGCGGCCACGGCGGGCAGACACACGGCCAGGGCGATCTTGGCGGGAAAAAGCGGAAACCTCATGCCGGTACGTCCTTGCGGTTTGGAGATGCGGCACGGGGAGGCGGCGCAAAACAACCCGGCTCCCGGGCGAGAGGCTACAAGGTGTAGCCAATTACGCGCCAAAATCAAAGGGGGCGGCCGGACAATATGCCGGCCGCCCCCGATTTAGCGATATTTGTCAGCGGCGCATCAGCCGAAACGGCCGGTGATGTAGTCCTCGGTCTGCTTCTGGGCCGGCCGGGTGAAGATGGTTTCCGTGGCGTCTTCCTCGACGAGCCGGCCCATGTAGAAAAAGGCGGTGCGGTCCGAAACGCGGGCGGCCTGCTGCATGGAGTGGGTGACGATGATGATGGTGAAGCGTTTTTTGAGCTCGTGGATGAGCTCCTCGATTTTCTGGGTGGCGATGGGGTCCAGGGCCGAGGCCGGCTCGTCCATGAGAATCACTTCCGGCTCGATGGCCAAAGCCCGGGCGATGCACAGGCGCTGCTGCTGGCCGCCGGACAGGCCCAGGGCCGAGTCGTGGAGGCGGTCCTTGACCTCGTCAAAAAGGGCTGCGCCACGAAGGCTCTTTTCCACCTGCTCGGACATGTAGGCGTTGTCGCGGATGCCGCCCACGCGAAGGCCGTAGGCCACGTTTTCGAAGATGGTCTTGGGAAAAGGGTTGGGCTTCTGGAAGACCATGCCCACCCGGCGGCGCAGCTCCACCACGTCCAGGTCCGGGGCGTAGATGTCCTGGCCGTCCAGGGTCAGTTCGCCTTCCACCCGGGCCCCGGCGATGAGGTCGTTCATGCGGTTTAAGCAGCGCAGATAGGTGGATTTGCCGCAGCCCGAAGGGCCGATGAGCGCCGTGACCTGGTTGGCGTTGACGACGAGATTGATGTCCTGGAGGGCCTTGAACCGGCCGTAGTAGAAATTGAGGGCCCGGGAGGCCATTTTCACAGTGTCGGACATGGTGTTTCCTTGCGGCGGCAGTTGGGCGCGGATGCGGGCGGCCGGTTCATGATGCCTGGGTTCGCGGCCCGGGAGCGGGGGCTTCGGCGGCCGGGTCAGCCTTTGGCGACTGGGCCATGGGCAGGGTGAAATGGAAGGCGGCCCCGGCCATCTCGCCCCGGCCGCGCTCCACCCAGACCCGACCGCCGTGGCGCTCCACGATGTGGCGCACGATGGCCAGGCCCAGACCGGTGCTGCCCGGAGTCTTGGAGCGATGACGCTCCACCCGGTAAAAGCGTTCGAAGACCCGCTCGCGTTCCTCGGGCGGAATGCCCGGCCCCTGGTCGAGGACGGAGCACACGGCCAGGCCCCGGTCGGAGTCCGGGGCGGCAGTCAGCACGATGCGCCCGGCCTCGGGGCTGAAGCGGATGGCGTTTTCGAGCAGGTTGCGCCAGACCTGGGCCAGCTGGCCCTGGTCGCAGGCCACGGCCAGCCCGGCCTCGGGCAGGGCGCGAACCAGCTCAAGCCCCCGGGCCTGGGCCAAGGGTTCGCACTCGCGCACGGCGTCGGCCAGGGCGGCCCCAGCCTCGGCCCGGGCGTCGGGCGAGGGCCCCTGGCCGTCCTCCAGCCGGGCGAGGTTTAAAATGTCGTCCACCATCTTGGACATGTGATTGGCGTTTTTGAGGATCACTTCCAGAAAACGCCGCTTGTCGGCGGCCAATTCCGGCGCGACCCCAAGCAGCGTTTCGGCGTAGCCCTTGATGGAAGTCAGCGGCGTGCGCAGCTCGTGGGTGACGTTGGCGGCGAAGTCCCGGCGCACCCGGGAGAGCTTTCGGGTCTCGGACACGTCGTGGAAGACCAGCACAGCCCCGGCCTCGGCTCCGTCCCGGCCGGGCAGGCGCACCAGGGACACCTCGTAAACCCGGCCCGGACCGAACCGGGCCTCCAGGGTCACGGCCTCGGCCGCGTTTTCGGCTTCGGGATCGGCCGGGTCGGCGGCCAGGAGCCGGTCGCAGGCCAGCTGCAGTTCGGGACTGGGGATGACCTCGATGGGCCGGCGTCCCAGGGGATCGGCGGCGATGGGAGCCAGCCGGGCCAGGGCCGGGTTGGCCACGCGCACCCGGCCGACGGCGTCCAGGACCATGACCGCCTCGCGCATGCCGTCCAGGATGGCTTGGAGCTGGGTTTTCTGGGCCACGATGGTGGCGATGTTGGCCTCGATGCCCCGGGCCATCTGGTTGACGGCCCCGGCCAGAACGGAAAATTCGCCCCCGGGGAGCAAGTGCAGCCGGCGGCGGTAGTCGCCGTCGCCGATGGCCCGGGCCACGTCCACCACCTCGGCCAGGGAGCGCGACAGGCGGCGGGTGAAAAACCAGAACACGGCCCCGGCCAGAGCCAGGATGCCGGCGTTGGCGGCCAGACGCCGGCCCGGTTCGGCTGTGGCCGGAACCAGGGACGACAGGCCAAGGGCCAGGGCGGCCACGGCCACGCACACGGCGGCGGCCCGCAGTCCCAGGGCGGCGGAGCCGGCCACGGCCTACTCCTTGAACCGGTAGCCCACGCCCCGGACGGTCTCGATCATGTCGGCGAAATGCCCGAGCTTCTGGCGCAGGCGGCGCACATGGGTGTCCACGGTGCGGGCGTAGCCTTCGAACTCGTAGCCCCAGACGGAATTGAGCAGCCGGTCGCGGGTGAGCACCCGGCCGGCGCTCTGGAACAGCTCGGCCAAAAGCTTGAACTCCGTGGCGGTGAGCGCCACCTCGGCCCCGTCCAGGCTCACCCGGTGGGCGGCCATGTCCACGGACAGGCCGTCGCGGGCCAGCACCTGCCGCTTTTCCGGCTCCGGGGCGTGGCGCTTGAGCACCGAGCGCAGGCGAAGGACCAGTTCGCGCGGCGAAAACGGTTTGACCACGTAATCGTCGGCCCCAAGCTCCAGCCCGACGATGCGGTCCACTTCCTCGCCCCGGGCCGTGAGCATGATGATGGGGGCGCTGGCGGTCTTGGGGTCGCGCTTGAGTTCCTTGCAGACCTCGAAACCGTCCAGGCCCGGCAGCATGAGGTCGAGGATGACGGCGGCCGGCGGATTGCGCCGGGCCTTGGCCAGGCCCTCGTAACCGTCGCGGGCGGTTTCGGCGGCGAAGCCGGCGCTTTGCAGATTGAAGGCGAGCAGTTCGACGATGTCTTCATCGTCTTCGACAATCAGAATGGAATCCTTGGACATGCGACCACCTCGAAGTTTACGGGGCCATCAAGAACACGCCGCCTTGACGCGGCGATGTATGTCGCGTGACGATTGTGTGACACCAGTCGCGCCAAAGCGCAATGTTGGGCCTTGGGCGACATTTTCGTGCCGCTTTCCCGAAACCCGGGCCGTCAATTTGACGCGTTTTCCAAATCGGCCTAGGGTGCGACAGTTCGAAAATCTATTGCGTCGACCACTTGGCGCGAAGGGCACGGGAAGGATGGCGGACAGGTTACGCATGGGACTGGGCGTGTTCTTCGCCCTGGCGCTGGCGCTTTTTGGCGTCGTTTCCGCCCATGCCCAGCCGCCGGTGGTCCTGGGCATGACGGCCGGCTTTTCCGGCCCGACCCGGGCCATGGCCGTGGAAGTCTACCGGGGGGCGCTGGCCTGCCTGGAAAGCCGCAACAGCCAAGACGCGCCCGGGGTCCGCAAGGTCGCGCTCCACGCCGCCGACGACGGTTACGAACCCGGGCCGGCCATTGAAAACACCGTGCGTTTCCTCACCCGCGACAAGGCCCTGGCCCTTTTCTCCCAGCTCGGCACGCCCACGGTCAGCCGGGTGCTGCCGGTGCTTCGGGCCTACGCCGACCAGGGGGCGCGACTGTTTTTCCCGATCACGGGGCTGGAAGCCTCGCGCATCGCGCCCTACGTCCGCTACGTCTATAATCTGCGAGCCAGCTACCGCCAGGAGATCGACGCCCTGGTCGGAGCCTTCGCCGCCAGGGGAGCCACCCGGGTGGCCATCTGCCATCAGGCCGACGCCTTTGGCCGCAGCGGTTGGGACGGCGCGCGCCGGGCGCTGGCCCGGCGAAACCTCCCCCTTTGCGGCGAGGCCACTTTTGCCCGGACCGCCCTGGTCTCCGACGACATGTCGGCCCAGGCCAAGGTGCTGGCCGCCTGCAACCCCCAGGCGATCCTGCTGGTCGGCCCGGCCCCGGCCTGCGCCGCCGCCATCCGCGACTTTCGCCGGGCCGGCTTCCAGGCCGTCATCGGCGTGGTGTCCTTTGCCGGCGGCGAACTGCTCCTGCGCCAGTTGGCCGGCGAGGGCGCGCGCCTGGGCGTCGATCTGGAGCACGACGTCATCTTTTCCCAGGTCGTGCCGGACTGGCGCGACGAGACCTTGCCGGCGGCCCGGGATTACCGCCAGGCCCTGGCCGAACTGGGCGACCGCCTGCCCCCGCCCGGCGGCTGGGACACACCGGCCTCGGAGGCCGGCAGCTCCGTGGGCTTCGAGGGCTATCTCAACGCCCGCCTCTTCCTGACGGTGCTGGACGCCATGGCCGATCCCGACGACCGTCAGGGCCTGGATGCGGCGGCGGCGGCCGCCGACCGGATCGACATCGGCATCGGCCGGTCCGTCACCTTGACCGGCCCCAGCCATCAGGCCCTGGACATGGTCTACCTCAACACCGCCAAGGACGGCCGGCTCGTGCCCCTGACCGCCGCCCTGGCCGCCGCCGAGACCGAGGACTGAGCGTGTCGCGCCTGTTTCGCAAGACGCTGCTGGCCATCGTGCTGGTTTTCGGGGTTTCGGCCAATGCCACGGCCCTGCTGTCGGCCTGGCTGCTCCATCGCCACCTGACCGACGAATACGTGACCAAGGGCCGGGCCATCGCCATGGCCATCGCCGCCGCCAGTCCCGACGCCCTGGTCGGCGGCGACGCGGCCTCGGTCCAGGCCATGATCGACGAGTTCTTGCACATCGAGGGCGTGGGCTACGTCTTTGTGGTCGACCGGATGGGACGGGTGGCGGCCCACACCTTTTTGCCGACCATGCCGACCACCGTGCCCCAGGTCACGGTGAGCCACCAGGAAGCCATTTCCATCGACGACTCGGTGATCCCGGACCAGGGGGATTTCATCCAGGTCACGGCCCCGATCCTGGCCGGCGAGGCCGGACAGGTGAGCGTGGGCATGGACAAGGCCGGCATCTGGCGGGTCATGCGCGAGGCCGTCATCCGCCAGGAAGCGCTCATGCTGGCCATGTTCGCCGTGGCCGTGGTCATCTTCTACGCCCTGGTTTCAGGCATTGCCCGGCCTCTGGCCGCCCTGGCCGAGTATGCCGTCAAAATCCGCGACCACGATTTCTCGGCCACCCCGCCGCCGGCCAGCGACGACGAGGTGGGCGTGCTGGCCCGGGCCATGGGCTCCATGGCCGGTCAGCTGTCGGTGCTGGTTTCCAACCTCAAGCAGGCCGTGGCCGACACCACCCGGGAACTCAACGACTCCCTGGCCCATATCCAGGCCATCATCGACAATCTGGCCGACGGCCTGCTCGTGGTCGACGACGCCGGTCGGGCCACCCTGCACAACCCGGCCTTGCTGGCCATGTTCGGCCTGACCGGGGCCGACCCGGCCGGACGCTGGGTGCGCGACGCCTTTCCGCCGGCCATGGCCGCCCTGGCCGCCACCTGCCTGTTCGACAAGACCTGCCCCGAAACCGAGGTGGCCCTGTCCGACGGACGCACGGGCAAGGTGGTGGCCACGTCCTTCCGCCTGCCCGGGCAGGACCGCACAGCGGTCATTTTGCTCGTGCGCGACGTCACCGTGGAAAAGGAAGTGGACCGGATGAAGACCGAGTTCATTTCCACGGTCTCCCATGAGCTGCGCACGCCGCTGACGTCAGTGCTGGGCTTCGCCAAGATCATCCGCCGCAAGTTCCTGGAGCTGGTGGTTCCGGCCCTGCCGCCAGGGGATGCCCGCATCGGGCGCGGGGCCGGGCAGATCCGGGAAAACCTCGACATCATCGTGGCCGAAGGCGAGCGGCTCACCGAACTGGTGGACGACGTGCTCGACATCGCCAAGATGGAATCCGGGCGCTGCGAGTGGGACATGGAGCCGGTGTCGTTTGCCGCCGTGGCCGAACACGCCGTCAAGGCGGCCACGCCCCTGGCGGCCCGCAAGGGGCTGGCGCTGACCGCCGACATCGCCGCGGATCTGCCGCCGATCATGGCCGACCGCGACCGGCTGGTGCAGGTGCTGCTCAATCTCATCGGCAACGCCGTGAAGTTCACCACCAACGGCTGGGTGCGCCTGACGGCCGAGCAGCAAGACGGCGAGGCGCTGGTCTCGGTCATGGACAGCGGCCCGGGCATCGCGACCAAGGACCTGGAGACCATTTTTGAAAAGTTCAAGCAGGCCGGCGACACCCTGACCGAAAAGCCCAAGGGCACGGGGCTGGGGCTGCCCATCTGCCGCCAGATCATCGAACGCCACGGCGGGCGTATCTGGGCCGAATCCGCGCCCGGCAAGGGCAGTGTTTTTCGCTTCACCCTGCCGGTGCTGGCCGGCGAAGCGGTCGGCTTGTCCGGTGCGACGACCACCCCCGCGCCACCGAGCGGAAGCGATGCCTCGCGAGTGCTGGTGGTGGACGACGACGACGCCGTGCGGCGCTATCTGGAAACCGTGCTGGCCGAGGGCGGCTACGCCGTGGCCACGGCTCGCGGCGGCGGCGAGGCGCTCAAGCTGGCCGCCTCCTGGAAACCCGGCTGCATCACCATGGACCTGCGCATGCCGGGCATGGACGGCCGCGAGGCCATCCGCCGGCTGCGGGCCGATCCGGCCACCCGGGACATCCCGGTGATGGTGCTGACCGTGGCCTCCAGCCGCGAACGGGCCTCAAGCGGAGCCGACGCGATTCTGGCCAAGCCCGTGGACGAGGAGGCGCTTTTGGCCGCCGTGCGCAACCTGCTCGAAGGTCCGGGCGAGGACGACGCGCGCCCGTGTCTGGTCTACGCCGCCGATGGCGGCCGGCGGCTGTCGCGGCGGTTTCTCCTGTGTCCGGGCGAGGTGACCTCGGTGGGCGAGGAAGCTGGATTGTGGCAGACGTTGGAAAAGGGCTTTTGCGGCACGGTGTTCGTGCCGGCTTCGCGGGGCCACGACCTCGACCTGGGGCGGCTGAGCGCCTATCCGGGCGTGTGCGTGATCATCATTCCCGATTGACTCGAACGAAAAACGCCGTCCGGGACGGGTGGGGCGACAGCCCTTGTCGCGGCGCGCCGGGCATTTTTTGCCGCCGCCCCTTGACTGGCCGGGCGGGCCGCTTACTTTTTTGACGGCTGCCGGGACGGCCCCGGCCACTGGCATCGGCCCTTGACAAACCTGGGCCGAAGGTGGAGTTGTTGCGGCCGGATTTCACGGCCCTAAGGCGTAAGCGGAGAAGATCATGCCCATCTACGAATACAAATGCACCAAATGCGGCAAGGAATTCGAAGTGCTTCAACGCAGCTTCGACGTGGACGAAGCACCCTGCGAATACTGCGGCGCTCCCGGCAAGCGCTTCATGTCCAACACGTCGTTCGTGCTCAAGGGCACGGGCTGGTACGTGACCGACTACAAGGCCAACGGCGGTTGCAGCGCTTCGGGCAACGCGGCCAACGGGTCCAACGGTTCGTCCAAGTCCGCCGAAGCCCCGGCCGCCGAGGCGGCGGCTCCGGCCTCGCCCTGCGCTTCCGGCGGCTGTTCGTCCTGCCCGAGCGCCTCCACGTCCAGTTCCGACGCCTAAGCCGCACCCGCGCCGATTTTCGCTTCGTCGCGCCGACCTGGACAGGGCCGGCGCGACGGGCTTTTTGGCGTCCTTCCTACGCCCAGCCAGCCTCTTCCCTGCCTTCCGGCCCCCTCCCCCGGGCGAACCGGGTCGTTGAAATTTCAGGGCCGCCCGGCGCCGGCTGTCGCCGGGAGCCGGGCGGCCCCAAAATTTCAACGACCCATGCGGCGCAGCCGCCAGCGCTCCCGCGCCCAAGGGGTCTTGGCGCACTCGCGCCCTTCGACGAAATATCCTTCCTCCGTCCATCCCGGCGGGGTTTCCAAAGGGGCTCAGCCCCTTTGGCCGCCGGAGGCATTCTTCTCTTCTCTCTCCCCCTCCCCTCTACTCTCCTCGCTACTCCCCTTCTCCGCTCCCCTGCCCTACTCGGCGAATTCCTGGAGCAGCACGGCGATTTCCTCGCGGATGACGGCGGCGGCCGCCTTGGGCACGGCGGTTTCGAGTTCGGCCAGCAGGCTGGCGCGCAGGGTCTTGAGGGCGGCGTCGAGGTCGCCGGGGGTGACCCGGCCGCCCAGGCCGTTTAAGGCGTCGCGGGCGTCTTTGGCGGCCGCGTCCACGGCGGCGGCCAGGTTGTCCAGGGCGCTGGCCGGAGCGACGTCGGCGAGCAGGGTTTGGCGCAGGGTGGCGGCCAGGGCGTCGGGATCGATGCGCTGGTTTTCGAGATTTTCCAGGCGCGGCTCCAGGGCCTCGGCCAGGGAAGAGGCCTCCTGGCGGGCCGTGGCGGCAGCGGTTTCGGCCAGGGCGTCGAACCGGGCGTCGAGGTTGTGGATTTCCGCGACAGCGGCTTGCCGGGCGGTCTCGGCCCCGTCGGCCAGGCGTGCATCCAGGCTCGTGGCCAGGCTTTGGACCTCCTGGCGGGCGGCTTCGGCCGTGGCCTCAAACCGGGCGTCGAGGCTTTGGATCTCCGCGACGGCAGCTTGCCGGGCGGACTCGGCCACGTCGGCCAGGCGCGCATCCAGGTTGGCGGCCAGATCGGCGGCCAGAGTTTCGCCCAGGCCGCTCAGGGCTTCGTCCAGGCGCCTGCTGGTGACGAAATCCTCGGGATCGGGCAGTTCCCGGCGCAGTTCGGCCAGGCTGGTTTCCATGGAGCGGGCGAAGTCCTCGAACTGGGTGTGGCGTCCCTGGCCCAGGGCTTCGAGGCGAGCCAGGCTTTCGCGCAGGCGTTCCAGGGCGGCGTCGAGGTCGCCAGACGGAGCCGCAGCCGGGGGCGGCAGTTCGGCCAGCAAAGCGGCGCGGTGGTCTTCCAGGCTGGTCCGCACCTCGGCCAGGATGTCGTCTTTGAGGCTGGAAACGTCCGGGGCCGGTTCGTATTTGGCGAGCAGGCTTTCGACGCGAAGGGTGAGCGCGCTTTCCAGGCGGCCGGCCAGGGCCACGGCCAGGGCGTTTTCGTCGGCCGGCGGCGGCAGGGCGTCGAGGCGGCCGGCCAGCTCGGCGGCGGCGGCGTCCAGGGCGGCGAGACGGCCGGCCAGGGCCTTGTCCGGGGCCGAGGTTTCGGCCTCGACGGCCGGGGCCTTGGAGGAATCGATGAGATTGTCCAGCGCGCCGAGGTCGATGCCGCCGACGGACGGACCGGCCTGGTCGCGGGCGGCCATGGCCGGGATGGCGGCCGCGCCCACGGCGACGGCGGCAACGGCGGCGGCGGCCAGAGGAATGGCCTCGGCCAACGGCTCGTCGACGTCGGGCAGGGCGGTAAAATCGGTCAGATCGTCGGCCTCGGGCAGGGAGTCGCGCGGGGCGGGCTTGTCCGGGGCGGCGTCGAAGGCGGCCAGGGCGTCGCCGTCCTCGGGGACGTCGGGCAGCGTGCCGAGCAGGTCGGGCAGGGGCTCGTCGTCGCCGGGTTCGGCCAAAAGCGCGTCGATGTCGGCGTCGCTGACGGCCTTGGGGGCCTGGTCGTCGTCGATGTCGGCCAGGATGGCGGCCACGGATTCGGGTTGGCCGGCGGCGGCCGCTTCGGGCGTGGCGGTTTCGAAGTCGAGGTCGGCCAGATCCATGGGTTCGTCGCTGTCCGGGGCGGACGCGGCGGTCACGGCGGGCGCGGCGTCGAGGTCGCCAAAATCGATGTCGGCCAGGCTGTCGGCGGCGGTGCTCTCCTTGGCGGCGTCACCGGGGCCGAGGTCCTCGAAGGAGACGTCGGAAATATCGGCGGCGGCCTCCGGGGCCGCGTCGTCGTCCAGGCCCAGACCGGCCAAGTCCAGGGCGTCGTCATCGTCGGCCGACACGGCGGCGGCGGGAGGCGCGAGCTTGCCGTCGTCCAGGCCCAGGCCGGCCAGGGGATCGTCGGCGTCGTCGTCCAGGCCGAAGTTGGAAAGATCAATGGCGTCGTCGTCCGCAGCGGCGACGGCGGGCGCTTTCGGGGCGTCGTCCTCGGCCTCGAAGCCGGCCAGATCAATGAGGTCGTCCTCGCCGTCCGGGGCGGCGCCGGCCTTGGGCTCGTCGTCGACCTCGAAACCGGCCAGGTCGAAAAGCTCGTCCTCGCCGTCGACGTCCGCAGGGGCGGCGGCGGCCGGCGGCGTCTTGGCCGGCAGGGGTTCGGCGTCGCCGAAAAGATCGTCAAGCTCTTGCTCGAAGCTCATGTCGACGCCGTCGTCGGCCGCGCCATTCCCGGCGCCGCCCTCTTCCACGAGGTCGGT
>JAEZEM010000030.1 GCA_023417745.1 Pseudomonadota bacterium | reverse complement strand
CCAAGCTCGGCGAGGTGCTGGCGGTCAACGAACGCACGGACATCGACCGCATCAAGTGCACAGTGCGGTTTCCCGCCAACCACGACGGCGAGGCCGCCCGCAAGGTCGTCATGCCGCGCGAGTTCCTCGACGATGTGGAGCGTTTTGCTTCGGCCCCCATCAACCGGGCGTTGCGTGGGGAACTGTTCCATCTTGATCCCGGTTTCGTGCGCCGCAAGCTCTACGAGCAGGCCAAGCGGGCCGGCTTGCCGCCGGGTCGGGTAAGTCCCACGGCATTGCGCCATTCCCGGGCCGTGGAACTGCTGCGAAGCGGCGTCCCTCTGCCTGTCGTGCAGATGATGCTCGGCCATTCCAGCGTGGTCTTGACCTCCATATACTGTTCGTTTTCCGACGCCGACTGCCAACGCATCGTCAGCCGATGCGTCGCCAAGGAGACTCGCATGAAGACAAGCGCCCGCAACACGTTTTTCGGGGCTGTTTCGAGCGTGCGCAAGAGCCCGCTTTTCACGGAAATTTCCATGACCACCACCACCAACCAGGAGATCGTGGCGGTCATCACCAACGAAAGCTTCGACCGCCTGGGCCTGTCCGAGGCTGAGCCGGTCACCGCCCTGGTCAAGGCCCCGTGGGTGCTGCTGGCCAAGGACGAGAACAAGGCCAAGACCAGCGCCCGCAACTGTTTTTCCGGCAAGGTCACGGGCATCCGGGGCGACGGCGTGGCCGTGGAGATCATGGGCGAACTGCTCGACGGCACGCCCATGTGCGCGCTCATTACCGCCGAGTCCGTGGAAAGCCTGGACCTCAAGGAAGGCGACATGGTGTGGTTTTCCTTCAAGGCCTTCAGCGTCATCATCAACATCCCGTAGTCGCATGAAACAGCCCGCCGGACCAAGGTCCGGCGGGCTGGCGTCTTGCAATCCCTGCCGTCGCCGGGGCGGCGACGGCGAAAAGAGCCTTATCCGACGTCCGGGCAGGCCTTGAGGGCCTGGGCGATGTGTTCCTCGGGGTAGGCGAAGTCCGAGAGTTTGCCCTGCAGAAAGGCGTCGTAGGACGCCAGATCGAGGAGGCCATGACCGGAATAGAGGAACACCACCGACTCGCCGGGCTTGGCTTTCTTGGCGGTCTCGATGGCTCCCTTGATGGCATGGGAGGTTTCCGGCGCGGGCAGGAACCCCTCGGTGCGCAGGAACAGCTTGGCCGCCTCAAAGCATTCGGTCTGGTAGTAGGCCGTGGCGTCCACCAGGCCCTCGGCGGCCAGGTTGCACACGATGGGCGCGTCGCCGTGGTAGCGCAGTCCGCCGGCATGGATCGGGGCCGGCATGAAGGCGTGGCCGAGGGTGTGCATCTTGAGCAGCGGCGTGAGCTTAGCCACGTCGCCGTAGTCGTAGCGAAACTGCCCTTTGGTCAGGGTCGGGCAGGCTTGCGGCTCCACGGCGATGAACCGGATGGCCTCGCCGGCAAGCTTACGCGGCAAAAACGGCAGGACGAGCCCGGCGAAGTTGCTGCCGCCGCCCACGCAGCCGACCAGATAATCCGGCTTGTCGCCGACCATGGCCAACTGCTTCTCGACTTCAAGGCCGATGATGGTCTGGTGGTGCAGCACGTGGTTGAGCACGCTGCCCAGGGCATATTTGGTGTCGTCGTGGGTGGCGGCGTCTTCCACGGCTTCGGAGATGGCCAAGCCCAGCGACCCGGTGCAGTCGGGATCGCTTTCCAGCATGGCCCGGCCGGTCTGGGTGCGAGGAGAGGGCGAGGCAAAGACTTCGCCGCCGTAGGCGTTGATGAGGATGCGCCGATACGGCTTCTGGTCGTAGCTCACCTTGACCATGTACACCGTGCATTCCATCTCCAGCATGGAGCAGGCGAAAGACAGGGCCGTGCCCCACTGGCCGGCGCCGGTTTCGGTGGCCAGCCGGCGCACGCCCTCGGCCTTGTTGTAGAAAGCCTGGGGAATGGCGGTGTTGGGCTTATGGGAGCCGGCCGGCGAGACGGACTCGTTTTTATAGTAGATCTTGCACTTGACCCCAAGGGCCTCTTCCAGGCGCTTGGCCCGCACCAGGGGCGTGGGGCGGTAGAGGCGGTAGACGTCCAGGACCGGCTGGGGAATGGGCAGCCAACGCGTGGGCGACATTTCCTGCTCAATGACGGCCTTGGGAAAGATGACTTCCAGTTGCTCCGGGGTCACGGGTTCCTTGGTCTGGGGATCAAGGGGCGGGGCCAGGGGCGTGGGCAGATCAGGCAGGGCGTTGTACCACTGCGTCGGCATCTCCGCTTCGGGCAGATTGATCTTCATCTCCATGCAAATCTCCACCTTACGATTAATTTCGCCCCCCGGTCCGCCAGGGCGGCTCTTTATAAAAAAAGACAAAGCCGACATCTCGGCTTGTTTTACCTAACCACGGATTCGTTGTCCTGTCAATTTCAGAACAGTAACGTTCACAACCACTGTCATCAGGCCCTTTTCGGAGAAAACCCCATTACGCAACGGAGAAGCATCGATGCGAAAGATTCTGCTCTGCCTGGTCTGCTGCCTACTCGCCATGGGCGCGGTCAGAGCCAACGCGGCCACGGAAGTCAAAATGACCGGCGACGCCCGTGTCTACGGCATGTTCTTCGAGAACCGCAACTGGACCTCCTGGAACGCCACCGGCACCAAAACCGAAGACACCTTTGAAATCTGGGAACGTTTTCGCCTGCGCGCCGACTTTGTCGCCAGCGAGGCCGTGAAGTTCCGCCTGGCCACCATGGTCGGCGACCAGACCTGGGGTACCGGCACCTTCACTGCCGCCAACCCGGAAGTCTCCATCACCGTCTGGGAAGCCTATCTGCAGTTCAAGGTGCCCGACACCGACATCCAGGTGACGGCCGGCCTGCAGCCCATCTCCCTGCCCCATGCCTCGATCTTCTATGATTCGCCGATCCTGGCCTCCAAGAACAACAACAAGACCTTCGCCGCCCTGACCATCAAGGCGCCGCTGATCAAGGATACGCTGACCGCCAACCTCGGCTTCTCCCGCTTGATCGACGCCAACCGCACCTACGACACCACCACCACCCAGGTGACCGATGAGCTCGACGCCTACTACCTGACCCTGCCCATCACCCTGGAAGGCTTCAAGGCCACGCCCTGGGCCTTGGCCAGCGTCGTCGGCAAGTCCAGCCTCACCGTTGATTCCATCAAATACGGCATGGTCTCGGGCGGCTACTTCCTGTCCCCCTCGGGCTACAACCAGAGCCAGTCCGGCTACTGGTGGGCCGGCTCCATGTTCGAGGTCAACGCCCTTGATCCCGTCGTTCTCTACGGCGACGTGATCTACGGCGAAGGCGGCATGAACGACCGTCAGCGCAACCAGCGCCGCGGCTGGTTCGTCGACGGCGGCGTCAAGTACACAGGCCTGACCTTCATGACCCCCATGGTCGGCGGCTGGTGGAGCTCGGGCGAAGATTCGAGCATCCGCAACGGCTCCGAGCGCATCCCCACCATCGCCAACTACTGGGGCATGGGCGGCTCGTTCCTGTACCAGAGCGGCCAGGAGTTCACCAACGACTCCATGCTGGTCAACCCCATGGGCTCCTGGGGTCTTTCCGCCTCCCTGGACAACGTCTCCTTTGTCGAGAAGCTCAGCCACGTCGTGACCTTCGCCGCCGCCTGGGGAACCAACTCCGCCGCCGGCCTGCGCAAGGCCGTCACCGCTTCCGGCGGCAACGGCAAGTACCTGACCATGGGCAAGGATCTGGCCATGGGCGAGTACCTGCTCGGCCTCAACATCGATTCCAAGTACTGGATCTACGACAAGAGCCTGGCTCTGGTCATGGAAACCGGCTGGGCCCATTACGGCAACCCCAACGGCGCCATCTGGAACTCCAGCTCCCGCCACTTCACCAGCAACGTCTCCGACGCCTGGAAAGTGGCCCTGGGCCTCAAGTACTGGTACTAGATCGTCTCTGGCTCGCATGAGCTGAAGGCCGGCCCGGCCCCCACCCCGCCGGCCCGTTAGTTTAAGG
>JAEZEM010000537.1 GCA_023417745.1 Pseudomonadota bacterium | reverse complement strand
GAAACTTGCCAAAGTCCGGCATCGGCATTATCTGACACCCTCTTTTCCTCAACCCTCGCCGGAAGCGCCCTATCATGTCGGAGCGAACACCCCATATTTCCCTGCCTCTTGAGCGTCTCGTGCCCCGAGTCCTGGACATCACGCCCGAAGAGCTGGATTCCTGGCCCGAGGACGCCAAAAACCTCGCCGTGGCCGTGGCCGCCGAGCTGTTTCTGGTGCGCTCTAATCCTTTTATTAATCCCGGCGACGTCAAGGCGTCGGTGGAAAAGCGCCTGGCCGAGGCCAACCCCAAGGCCTGGGGCGACTATCCGCGCACCATCAAGAAAGCCTACAAGGCCTTCTGGGACGTATACGAGGCCGACTCCCGCTTTCGCGACAACTTAGTCGACCGCCTGCGCCAGTTTCTGCCCGACGAGGCCGTGGTCACCGCGCCCAATTCCCTGGTCGAGTGCTCCACCGACGCCACCGACCTGCGCATGGAGCTGCCCCTGTGCATGCTCCTGCCCGAGACCGAAGCCCAGATCCGCGACATCCTGCGCCTGGCCAACGAACTCGAATTCGCCATCATCCCGCGCGGCGGCGGTTCGGGCCTGACCGGCGGCGCGGTTCCGACCCACAGCCGGGCCGCGATTTTAAGCCTGTCCAAGTTCAAGAAGATCCTCAACATTGACCTTGAGGCCAAGACCCTGTGCGCCCAGACCGGCGTGCTGACGCTGACCGCCATCAAGGCGGCCGAGGCCAAGGGCTTGCTCTTCACCGTAGACCCGGCCTCCAAGGCGGCCTCGTCGCTGGGCGGCAACATCGCCGAGAACGCCGGTGGTCCGTTCGCCTTCGAGTATGGCACCACGCTGGACAACATCATCAGCTACCGCATGGTCGAGGCCACGGGCGAGATCATCGAAATCCGCCGGATCGACCATCCGCGCCACAAGATCCAGCCCGAGGAGACGGCCGTTTTCGAGATCCTCGACGAAGACGGCGTCGTGCGCGACGTGGTCAAGCTGCCGGGCAACGAGATACGCGGCAAAAACCTTGGCAAGGACGTCTCCAACAAGTACCTGGGCGGGCTGCCCGGCGTGCAGAAAGAGGGCGTGGACGGCGTCATCACCGAGGCCTGCTTCGCTCTGTATGATATTCCGAAATATTCCCGAACCTTGTGCCTGGAATTTTTCGGTCGCTCCATGAAAAACGCCATGTGCGTCATCCGCGACGTGGTGGGACTGCGCAACCGCATCCGCGAGGAAGGCGACGCGGTCAAGATTTCCGCCCTGGAGGAGTTCAACTCCAAGTACGTCCGGGCCATCAGCTACGCCAAGAAGTCCGCGCTCTACGAGGGCGATCCCATCTCGGTGCTGCTGTTGCAGCTCGACTCCGACGACGAGGACGCGATGTTGCGCGCCGCCGCCGACATCGTGGACATCGTCGATCCCTACGACAACGTCGACGTTTTCGAGGCCAAGGACGCCAAGACCGCCGAACTCTACTGGGAAGACCGCCACAAGCTCTCGGCCATCTCCAAGCGCACCTCGGGCTTTAAAATTAACGAGGACGTGGTCATCCCGCTGTCGGTTGTGCCGGAATTCGCTGAATTTCTCGAAGACCTCAATCTCAAGTGCATCGTCCGGGCCTACCGCACCGCCCTGCAAAACGCCGGCCGGCTGCCCGGCGTCCCGGCTTCCGACGAATTCATCGCCATGGAGCTGGAATTCTGCGACCGGGTGCTGCGCGGCCGCATTTCCGCCCGCGACCTGTCCGACTCGGAAGTCGAGGTCCAGACCCATTATTTCTTCACCGACCTGGCCTCGCGCTATCCGCGCCTCAAGGACCGGCTAGCCGCCATCCACGCCGAGATGACCGCCACCCGCATCGAAGTGGCCAGCCACATGCACGCCGGAGACGGCAACTGCCACGTCAACATCCCGGTCAACTCCAACGATCCCGAGATGATGCGCCAGGCCTGGGAGGCCGCCGAAGCCGTCTTCGAGACCGTCACCAAGCTCGGCGGCGCGGTCTCCGGCGAGCACGGCATCGGCATCACCAAGATCGCCTTCCTGGCCCAAGACAAGATCGACGCCCTGCGCGCCTACAAAAAACGCGTTGACCCCAAGAACATCATCAACCCCGGCAAGCTCACCACCCGCGAGCTGGCCGTGGAACCCTACACCTTTTCCTTCAACCGCCTCATCCGCGACATCAAAAAGACGGCGCTGCCCGACAAGGACCTGCTGATTTCCATCTTAAGCGGCATCCAGTTCTGCAACCGCTGCGGCAAGTGCAAGCAGGTCTGCCCCATGTTCGCCCCGGAGCGCGGGATGCTCTACCATCCCCGCAACAAGAACATCAGCTTCGGCGCGCTCATCGAAGCCATCTACTATTCCCAGATCACCCACGGCGAACCCGACGCCGCGCTCCTGGAACGGCTTCGCGGCATCACCGACCACTGCACCGCCTGCGGCAAGTGCACGGGCGTGTGTTCGGTGAAAATCCAGTCCGGCCAGGTGGCCTTGGGGCTTCGCGGCTTCCTTGACCAGCAAGGGCACGGCGGCCACCCCATCAAGCACAAGATCCTCAATTATCTGGTCGAGGACCCGGCCAGCCGCGTGCCCAAGGCGGCCAAGCTCATGGCCTACGGCCAGCAGTTCCACGGCAAGCTCATGCCGCTTTTGCCCAAGTTCTGGCGAAACCGCATCGAGAACCCCGGTCTTCGCGGTCCCAATCCCTCCCTTGGCCTGCGCAACCTGGCCGAGCGCCTGGACCTGGACAAAGGCTCCATCTTCATCCCCCAGGAAGGCCGGGAAGCGCCCGAAACGGTGCTCTATTTCCCGGGCTGCGGCGCGTCGGTCTTTTCCAGCGCCATCGGCATGGCGGCGGTCCACCTGCTGCTGCGCGCCGAAGTGGCCGTGCTCATGCCGCACACCCACCTGTGCTGCGGCTATCCGCTTCTGGCCGCCGGCATGGGCGAGGCTTACCGCCAAAACCGCGAGCGCAACCGGGCCGCCCTGGCCGCGCTCCTGGACGAAGCCGAAAGCCTGGGCCTGCGCCCGACCTATTGCCTGACCAGCTGCGGCACCTGCCGGGAGTCGCTGGAAGAGCACGAGCTCAAAACCCTGCGCCCCAACCTCAAGCATATGGACGTGACCCAGTTCCTCATGGGCCGGCTGGATTTCCCGGCCGCCGAGGACGCCACGCCCATCCTCTACCACGCCGCCTGCCACGCCGAATGGGCCGACGTGCCCAAGGCCAAGGCGGCCGACATGTACAAGACCGCCCTGGCCAAGATCACCGGCCGGCCCGTGGTCCTGTCGCCCAATTGCTGCGGCGAATCCGGCACTGGCGCCATGACCACGCCGGCCATCTACAACCGCCTGCGCGACCGCAAACGCGAGACCCTAGCCGAAAACCTGGCCGAGGCGTCCGACGCCATGCCGATCCTGGTCGGCTGCCCCTCCTGCAAAATGGGCATCAGCCGCATCCTGTCCGAGATGCGCGACAAACATACGGTGCAGCACACCCTGGAATACCTGGCCGAGGCCCTGGACGGCCCCAAATGGAAGAAGCTGCTCGCTAAGGCGGCCAAGGCGGCCCGGGTGCGAGGCTAGGGTGGAGAAGATTCTCGCCATCGATTACGGCCAGGCCCGGGTGGGCCTGGCCGTTTGCGCTCCAGAGGGCTCCGTCGCCTTTCCCCATTCCACCATCGCCTGGGAGACCCGCGACGACTTGTTTGCCAGGCTGCTTGCGGTTATCGAAGAGCAAAACCCTGGCCGCATCGTCATCGGCTACCCGGCCCGGGCCGGCGGCGACGAAGGCTTGACCGGCCGGCAAGTCCGCAACTTCGCCGCCCGCCTCGCCCGGCGCACCGCCGTGCCGCTGGCCTACGCCGACGAGGCCCATTCCACCGAGGAAGCCGCCGAACGCCTGCGCGAAGCCGGCTTGTCCGGCCGGGAGCTTCTGGCCAAGGTGGATGCCATGGCCGCGGCCGTCATCCTCGAACGCTACCTGCGCGGCGGAGAACTATGTTTCGAGCCATCCTCCTCGGTTTCCTGATCGTCCTCGTCGTTCTTGGCGGAACCATCGGCTATAAGGCCTACGAATTCCTGGCCGTGCCGCCCCAAACGCCCGGCCAGACCAAAGTCGTGCTCATCGAGCCTGGCCAGAACCTCGACGTCGTGGCCAATATGCTCGTGGCCGAAGGCGTGCTGCGCGACGCCGAAGGCTTCAAGCTGCTGGCCAAGGTCATGGACAAAGGCGGGCGCGTCAAAGCCGGCGAATTCGAAGTCTCCACCGGCTGGACGCCGCAAAAGCTCCTCGACTACCTGACCACGGCCAAGGGCGTGCAACACAAGCTCGCCGCCCCCGAAGGCCTGACCATGCGCCAGATCGCCAAACTGGCCGAAGACGCCGGGCTGTGCTCAGCCGCCGCCTTCCTGCGCGCCGCCCGCGACCCCGAACTCCTCAAAAAATACAACGTCCCGGCCGAATCCGCCGAAGGGTTCCTGTTCCCCAACACCTACCTCTTCACCCGCAAACGCGGCGACGACGGAACCTACGTCGTCGAAGCCATGCTCAAGGAATTCTGGAAACAGGCCGAGGCCATCTGGCCCGGCGAAAAACCGGCCGGCAAGCAACTCCTGGCCTTCGTCACCATGGCCTCCATCGTGGAAAAAGAAACCGGCGTCGACGCCGAACGGCCCCGCGTGGCCGGCGTGTTCGCCAACCGCCTCGCCAAAGGCATGTTGCTGCAAACCGACCCCACCATCATCTACGGCCTGGGCGAAAAATTCACCGGCAACCTCACCCGCGCCCACCTCGAAGACGCCTCGAATCCCTACAATACCTACACCAAACCCGGACTGCCGCCCGGCCCCATCTGCTCGCCCGGCCTCAAATCTATGCAGGCCGTGGCCAACCCCGAAAGCCACGAGTTCTACTACTTCGTCGCCACCGGCGAAGGCGAACACAAGTTCAGCAAGTCCCTGGACGAACACATCAATGCCGTGAACAAGTACCAGCGCGGCCGGGGCAAGAAGGACGACGGCAAGGCTAAGCCGTAAGGTGGGGGAAGAGGGAAAAGACGCGAGGAGAAATGAGAAGATGCCTCCGGCGGCCGGGGGGCTCAGCCCCCCGGACCCCCGACATGGGTGGCGGTTGGTTGGGCGGAGGCTTGGTCGGCGGGCGCAGGCCCGAGAGAAGATGGGGGCCGGAATTTCGGGTTGCCTGGCC
>JAEZEM010000520.1 GCA_023417745.1 Pseudomonadota bacterium | reverse complement strand
TCGCCGCCGCCCTGGCCGCCTGCCCGCAGCCGCCCGCCGCCCAGGCCGGGGCGCTCAGCGATCGCGAACGCCAAACCCTGGAGCTGCTGTCCCGGGGCGAGGGCAACGCCGAGATCGCCGCCGCCCTCGGGGTCGGCGTGCGTACCGTGGAAAGCTATTATTCGAGAATTCTGACCAAGCTCGACCTCGACGGCATGAAAGCCCTTCGCAAATACGCCATCGGCCGCCGCAAGCCGGACTGAGCCGCCAAAGACCCGCCGCGCCCCTGTCCGGGAAATCCCGGGCAGACAAAAAAACCGACTCCTCGTAGAGGCCCGGTCATTGCCGGCGTCTGCCGGCGCCTCGTGCCCAAGGCCCGCGCCTTTGGCCATACGACGTCGGATGGTTGCATGAAACGCCTGCTTGCCCCGATCCTGCTCCTTGCCGTCCTGCTGCCCGGCTCGGCCCTGGCCGGGGCCCAGGACAAGACCCTGCTCACGCCGAAAAACCGCAAGGAACTCAACACCTTTTTCAGCCCGTTCGCCGCCTCCAACATGGCGGATTTCGACCAGGCCAGCCTGACCGACGAGGCCCTGCTCGATTTCGCCGTCTGGTCTTGCATCCTGCGCCCCGACCCGGCCCTCAAGCGGACCCGGGGCGGCCAGGACATCGTCATCCCGTCTCGCGTCATCGACGACATCACCCAGAGCACTTTCGGCCGGACCATCAAGAAGCATCCCCAAAAGCAATATGTCGAATCCCTGGCCAGCGGCGAAGCCTTCGTGTTCGCCCAGGCGGACAGCCTGCGTCCGGGCGACGACGGCACGTTCGTGGCCGTCGGGACCATCTATTACACCGGGTCCGGGGAGACCATCGATCCCCAGGCGAGCAAGGCGCAGTGGAAGCGCGCGGGAGCCGACGTCCGCGTCAAGGGCACGTTCACCGGCGTCCTGAAACAAAACGACGACCCGCGACGCCGTTGGACGCTGCTTCAATACGCCGTCAAGGACACGCAGTAGCCCGTCACGCACCAGGGACGCGGCAGGCCTGCGGCCGCGACAAGCCCCGATACCACAACACCGCAAAGGAGAGTCTCATGGCGTTTCGATCATTTATTGCCGCCGTCCTGCTGGTTGTCGCCAGCGCGACCACCTGCTTCGCCTATTCCGAGGAGATCAAGTGGCTGCGCAACCAGTCGTTCAAGGCCTGTCCGAACTATTACGTCTGGCGGCTCGTGGACAACTATTTCCCTGACGCCCGGTGGGAGTCCGGCTGGTCCGACGAAGGCGACTACGTCGTCAACGTCCGGGGCGGCATGGCCTTCAAGGGACAAAAGGTCAAAGCCTTGCTGCAATTCACCATCAATCCGCAGCGGGGGAAATTTGACTTCAACGCCCTGGAGTTCAACGGCAATCCCCAGTCCAAGGAAATGCGCGTGGAACTCATCAAGGCCATGTGCCAGGACGTGCAATAGCCCTTTGCCCCGGCCAGCCGGGCAGCGGGGCGACCGGCCGGCGGGTTCCGTCGCCGGCCGCGCTCCCGAGTCTGGCCGGCCGGACGCCAACCTTTTCACGCTGCAGGAGAAACCATGGCGAACCACAGCAAACAGATCGTCCGGGGACGGACGCCCGGGGCGGCTTGGCCGCGCCTGCTGGTCTTGGCCCTGTTGTTGGCGGCCGGCCTGACGGCCCTGCCCCAAGCCGGCCTGGCCAAGGAGGATTATTCGTTTATCGGCGTCAAGAAAGCCTCCCAGGTGCCGCAGTTCGTGGCCAGCCTGCAAAAGGCTCTGGCGGCCGATGACAAGGAAGCCGTGGCCAAGCTCGTTTCCTATCCCCTCGTGGTCACCCTGGGCGGACAGGATTTGGAAATCGAGAACAAGGCGGCCCTGGTGCGCCAGTATGACCAGGTTTTCACCAAGGAGATCAAACAGAACATCCTAGCCCAGCCCTTAAATGATATTTTCGTCAACAAACAGGGCGTGATGGTCGGTTCCGACGGCAAGGTCTGGGCCCTGCCCGAAGGCAACAACCTGCGCATTTGCGTCATCCGCGATCAGTAATGCCCAGCATGCAACATAACGACAGTTCTGTCGCCAAAATAGGTAATTAAACCAATATGTTGTTTGCCATGCCCTTTCGCTTGAGAAAGGGCATGGCCATAAGGCCCGGCTGCCCCGACGTCGGCAGGGACCGATCGTCGGGGGCCGCCTTTCGCAACAGCCAACCATCCCGAGGCTATCCCATGCCATCCGTCATCCGTCGCGTCCTGGCCGCCGGCCTGCTGGTCCTGTTCATGAGCCTGCCGGCCCTGGCCAAACAGCAAAAGGCCAAGAACATCGACTTCGGCGCCATTGCCTGCGAGGAATTCATCAAGGAAGTGGCCACCTCCGACGAGGACACCATCGCCATCATCTTCATGTGGCTCGACGGCTACTTAAGCGGCGTGTCCGGCGACACCCGCCTGAACTGGAGCAATCTGGAAGGGTTTTCCACCAAACTGATGAACGGCTGCGCCAAAAAGCCCAAGGCCAAGGTCCTCGACGTGGCCAAGGCCGTGGGCATCAACTGATCGCGACGCCGTGAGCGGAGGCCGGGGCAGGCGGCTACTTGCCCCGCGACCAGCTGCCCGCCCCCGCGCCCGGGTCCGGGATCGGCAGCACCCCGGCCTGGCGCATCTCGCGGATGGAAATGACGTTGATCGCTTCCTCGTCATCGTCGTCGTCGGCCTTGCCGGCCTTCTTGCGGGCGGCGGCCTTGCGAGCCTGCTCCAGGGCCTGCGCCACCTGATCGGCCCCCGACTCGGCCGACTCCTCGAAGGTGGAGTCGTCGAGCATGGTGGTTTCCAGATAAAGCGTCTCCCGGCCCTTGGGGTCGAGATCGACGCCGACGAGCATATGCTCGGGCAGCGAGACCAGCGACGTTTCCAGGCCGATCTTGTAGAGCACCGAGGCGATCAGGCAACTGCCCTCCACGCAATTGGCCTGCCGGGTGGCCAGGGCCTCGGCCAGCAGCCGCACATGCTGCACCCCCACCCCTTCGGGCTTGGCCGAGGGCCGGTTGATGGACGAATAGCGGATGCCGCGCCGCCGCAGGGCCTGCCACACGGCCTTGACCTGCTTGCGCACGCCCCGGACGTCGGCCTGATAGCCGCCAAACGACGACACCTCGCCCGTGGCCAGGGCCTCCCGCAAGATCTGCTGCACCACCGGATGGTTCTCGTTGACGTAGGCGGCGTAGAGCCAGTCGGTGTCGTAGTATTCGTCGTCATCGTCGAAACTGTGCACGCAGTCGTTGACCGAGGCGATGACCACCCGGGCCGTGCGCTCGCCCTGGGCGACGCCGTCCAGCCACAACCGGACCGTCATGGTCGTGGGGATGGGCTGGTGATTGAGGAGGATCGCGTCAGCGTAGCTCAGGAAAGGATAGACCATGTATTTCTTGCCCTTGCGGGCCAGAGTCACCTCCGCCCGTCCCGGGTTGACCAGGGGCGAGGAGGAGACCAGCTCCACCACGGCCTTGGCCCCGGCCCTGGGCGCGACGACCGAGACGCCGAAAAGCCCGTTGGGGTCGCCCAGTTCGTCGTCATTGTGCTGCATGTCCAGCTTCATCTTGGCGATGTTGAGCATGAGCGAGGGATAGAGCACGCCGTTCAGGCCGACCTTGGCGAACTCCCACGAGGGCGACGGGCCGGCCAGGGCGGCCGGGGCCAGCAGTCCGGTCAGGACAACGGCGATAAGGACGCGGCAAAGGACGGCCATGGCCCACGCCGCACGAAGCGACGCTCCCCGGACGAAAACAACCTGGCGAAACATACCGCCGCCCTCCCCTGCTGTCGTTGTCTTATTTCAGCTGCATTTTCCCGGGAAAAGGGTCCGAGGGACCATTTTTCAAGAGGACTCTATATTGTTGAAGCCTACCTGTCGTCATATTTTACAGGAGGCATTACGGCTCGCTAAGCGCCTCGTGCAGCCCCCGGATCACCGGATTGAGAATGCAGGTCGCACCCGGCGCTTGCCCAGCAGCACATCCCCTTGAAGCGATCCCAGAGGGTGCGGCGCACGTCGTCAAGCCCCCGTCGTCCGACCGACGCCGGGGCTTGACCGCGCCTGTTTCAGCGCGTTGCGGAAACGAGCTTGGCGTAGAGCAGCGCGGCTTCCCAGAATCCCGGCTGGGCCGCGACCACCGGCCCCAGCACGGCCAAGGCCTCCCGGTCCTGCCGGTCCTGATGCAGGAGCAAGGCCAACGCATAGGCGTAGCGCGGATTGTCCGGACGCAGGCCGTAGGCC
>JAEZEM010000448.1 GCA_023417745.1 Pseudomonadota bacterium | reverse complement strand
GCCGGCTGGCCGTTTTTCTTCGCCCTGGTCGCGGCCCTGGTCGTGTGCGAGTTCGAGGTGCGCTTTCGCATTTCCTTTAGCCGCTTTCTGGGCTTTTTCTGGGGCGTGGCCCTGGCCCGGCTCCTGGCCGGCGAGGTCGGCCGCCGCGCCCTTGCCGCCCTGCCCTCCTGGACTTGGGCCGTGGGGTTGGGACTTTTACTCTATTGCCGCTGGCTGTGGGGTTCGGGCTGGTTCATGGCCGCCGGCGGCAACGAGCATCTCAAGAATCTGCTCTTTTTCAGCGCCGTCAACGCCTCGCTGTTTCTCATCACGGCCTCGGTCATGACCCGGGCCTCGATCCTGTCCCGCATTTTTTCCTTCACGCCCCTGCGGTTTCTCGGCATCATCAGCTATTCGCTGTTCATGACCCACATGCTGGCCTTGCAGATCACCCAGAACGTGGTCGGCATCCCGGTGACGAACGTCTGGTCCATGCTGGCCAACCACGCCGTCACCGTCCTGGCCGCCGCGGGGCTGGCCATGTTCTCGTTTTATTATCTGGAGCGGCCCTATTTCGTCCGCCCAGCCTCCCCCAAACAGGCCCCCCCTCGGTAATGGGGCCGTCAGGAGACATCGCGCCATGCCCAACGCGATTCCAGGCTTGACCGCCGGTCAAGCAGCCCCTCTGCTTCTCGTTTGAGTTCACGACCCTGCGTGGGGTGCGGCTGGTGTTGCCTGGCCGATCCCTGCGTGGAGTCCCATATCCGCTACGGCTATCGTCGTCGCTGTCCCGATCTTTATTGGGACGAAGCAACCGGTTGTTACCGCTGCCGGTTGGCCGAAGACCCGGTGCACGGCGAGCGATTCCGGTTTCTGCTGGGCGTCGGCCACGGCTGCTGCGCGCCGCTCAACGCCTGGCGCGACGACGTGCGCAATCGTGACGATCCCGAGACGACAAATGACGATTGAACGCCCTGACGCTCTTGCCGCCGCGCCAAAAACATTCTAGGAAATGACGGGGTTTCATTCCAAGGAGGAACGTATGGAGTTTCGCGGCGCAATTACGGCGTTGGTCACGCCGTTTCGAAGCGGCGAAGTCGATGAGGAGGCCTTTCGCGCCCTCATCGAATGGCAGATCGAGCAAGGCATCCATGGCCTTGTCCCCTGCGGCACCACAGGGGAATCCGCCACGCTGTCCCACGAGGAGCACAAACGGGTCATCCGCATCTGCGTGGACCAGGTCAAAGGCCGCGTGGCCGTCCTGGCCGGGGCCGGCTCCAACAACACCCGCGAGGCCATCGAGCTGACGCAGGACGCCAAGGACGCCAAGGCCGACGGCGCGCTCCTTATCACCCCCTATTACAACAAACCCACCCAAGCCGGACTCGTGGCCCATTTCAAGGCCATCGCCGACCGGGTGGACATGCCCTTTATCGTCTACAACGTGCCGGGCCGCACGGCCGTCAACCTGCTGCCCGAGACCCTGGCCATCCTGAAACGGGAGATCCGGCAGGTCATCGGCGTCAAGGAAGCCACCGGCGACCTCACCCAGGTTTCGCGCGTGCTGGAATTTTGCGGCGAAGACTTCCAGGTGCTCTCCGGCGACGACTTCACCGCCCTGCCCACCATGGCCATCGGCGGTTGCGGCGTCATCTCGGTGGTTTCCAACTTCGTGCCGAAAAAGATGTCGGCCATGTGCGAAGCGGCTTTTGCCGGCGATTTCAAGACCGCCAAGGCCCTGCACTACGACATGAGTCCGCTGTACCGGGCGGCGTTTATTGAAACCAACCCCGTGCCGGCCAAGATGGCCCTGGCGCTCATGGGCCGCTTCCCCTTCGAAACGCGCCTGCCCATGGTGCCGCTGCTGCCGGATAACGAGGCCAAGCTCAAAACCGCGCTCCAAAAAGCCGGCCTCATCTAATCGCCCCAGCCATCTCTCACGCGGGCCTTCCAGTTGGGAGGCTCGCGTTTTTTTCAACCCCCGCAACAGGTTTCGTGCAATCCGCCATGCGCATCGAGCTGCAAAACGCCTCCGTCACCCTGGCCGGGGCCAAGGCCCTGTCCGATGTCTCCCTGAGCCTGTCTTCGGGCGAAACCCTGCTCGTCCTTGGGGCCAACGGCTCGGGCAAATCGACGCTGTTGCGCCTGCTTCGCGGCGACATCTGGCCCGACGACGACGGCCGGGGAAGCCGGGTCTACGCCGCCGGCCACGGCCCGGGCCGGGCCTCGCCCATCGGCGTGCGCCACCGCTTCGCCGCCATTTCCCCGGAACTCCAGCGCACGGTCAAACGGTTGTGGGGCCACCTGGACGCCACAACGGTCATCCTGTCCGGCCCCCGCGACGCCATGTACGTCCAGGCCGCGCCGACCCCGACCGAACAGGCCGCTCTGGAAGAGGCGCTGACCAACCTTGGCATCGGCCACTTGCGCGACACCCCGGTCCAGGCGCTCTCCAACGGCCAACTGCGGGCCGTGCTTCTGGCCCGAGGCCTGGCCTGCCATCCGACGGTCCTTTTTCTCGACGAATTTCTCGACGGCCTGGACACGGCCGCCACGCAAACCGCCAGCCAGGCCATGGCGGCGGCCGCCGCCTCGGGCGCGGCCATCGTGTTGACCAGCCATACCGGGGCCGGTCTGCCGCCCGGTCCGGCCCGTGGTCTGGTCCTGGCCGGCGGCCGCGCGGTCCATGAGGGGTCGGCCGACTCGGCCCGGGAGCACTACGCCCGGACCATGGCCGGCTGTCTGGAAGCGATCCTGCCCCCCCAAGGCCCGGAGTGCGCCCTGGCCGACGAAGCCCCCGCTTCCGAGGCCTCGGGCCTGCCGCTGGTGGTCATGGAAAACGCTTCGGTCTTTCTCGACCGCCGGGAAATCCTATGCTCGGTGAACCTCACCGTGGCTCCGGGCGGCCATCTGGCCGTGGTCGGGGCCAACGGCTCGGGCAAGTCCACGCTCCTTAAGCTCATGGCCGGCGAGCACCATCCGGCCTTGGGCGGCCGGGTCAGCCGGCCGGGGCTGGCCGCGCCCGAGGGGCTGACCGACCTGCGCGACATCCGCCGCCGCATCGGGCTGGCCTCGTTTGAGCTCGAAGCCGACTACGACAAGGACATTGCCGCCCTGGAGGTGGTCCTGTCCGGAACCCAGGCCAGCATAGGGCTTTACGTGGACCCCACGGACGCAGAACTGCGCGCGGCGAAGCGGTGGATGGCCTTTTTCGGGGTGGCCCAGTTGGCCGGGCGCAAGCTCGGGGCGCTTTCCGCCGGCCAGACGCGGCGAGTGTTTCTGGCCCGGGCCATGGCGGCCGAGCCGCGATTGCTGCTTTTGGACGAGCCTTTTTCAGGCTTGGATGCGGCCTCGCGCCGGGCGGCCATGGAAGCCGTGTCGGCCGCGGCCCGGTCCGGGGCCACGGTGGTGTGCGCCGTGCACCGGCCCGAGGACGTGATTCCCGAAATACGGGCCGTAGCCCGCATCAAGGACGGCCGGGTCAGTCTCGCCGGACCCGGCTCGACGTTTTCTTAAGCCGAGTCCATTTCTCAAGCAAAATCGGCGCAGTAAACCAGAGCTACTCAATTATTGCATCTGAAAACATAACGCTCGTTATGTTTTCAATTTCTTCTGAGGCGACGACGCCTTACCGCCGGCCTTGGCCACCACCACGATCTCTCCGGCCGCCTTGGCGTTGGGCACGTAGACGGCCTCGCCCGTTTCGGAGCGTATGGCCACGTACCAGGCGCCCATGGATTCCACCCGACCAACAATGCCGGCCAGGCTCACGGCGTCGCCCGTGCGAAACGGTCGCAGCAGCCGCAAGGTCAGGCCGGCGCCCAGATTGCCCAGCGCCCCCTGAAAGACGAAGACCAGGGCCAGCCCGCCGGCCGCAGCAGCAACAACACCCCAGATCGGCCAGCCGTCGGCCCCCGCTCCGGTTGTGGCCTCCGGCCCGGCCGAGGCCGGCGCGGGGGCGGGGGCGGCCATGGAAGCAGCAGGCGCGTCGCGTGATCCGCCGGGCGCGCCGACAGCGCCGGTCGGCAAAGCGGCCGACGGCGCTGTTGGTCTTGTCGCAGCGGCCTGGGGCACTTCGCGCGGGGCGGCCGAGGGAAGGGGCAAAGGCGCAATTTTTTGCGGGCTGTCGGCCAGATCGTGGACGCGCAGGGGAGGCGTGGCCTGGGGAGCCTTTTCCGGGCGCAATTCAAGGCCGCCGCTGCCGGCCGGGGTCGGCGCGGCGGCAACCGGGACAGCCGCCACAGCCTCGCCGGCCGCCTTGGCGGCGCTGGGGATGACGATTTCCTTGCCCAAGGGCAACCGGGCCGGGTTGAGGCCGGGATTGGCCCTCAGGATCGCGGCGGTGGGCACGCCGTAGCGCAGGGATAAAAGCCCCAAGGTGTCGCCAGCCTTGATGACGTATTTGCCGGGACCGGCGGCCAGCACCAGGGCCGGCGGCGTTGCATCCCGGGAATGGCAGAGGTTGGCCTGTCCCCCGAGCAGACAGGCCGCCAGAAAGAGGATCAGACCCCAAAATCTCGCCGCGTCGCCGGTCATGAACACCTCCGCTCGCCGCCTCTGGCGGCTGCCCTCTGGGTAGCACGGCTGTAAACAAAGGCCAAGCGCCGCCTTTTGTTACATTTTCTCTTCCAAACTAGGCCCTGGTGCGCCGGGCCGTAAGCACGCCGGAGCCGATGGGCACGACCACCGCGTCGAACCGGGGATCGGCCAGCACCGCCTCGACCAGGCCCGGGATCTCGGCGGCGTGGCTGATGACGTTGTCGGCGGCCACGATGCCGCCCACAACCAGGCGCGCGGCCAGCAGCTCCAGACACGGGGCCAGCACGTCGCGGTTGGCGTCCACGAAAGCAAACGCGATGCCGTCCAGGCCGGCCACGATTTCCAGGGCGTCTCCCTCGGCCAGACAAACCCGTTCGGCCGCGTCCGTGATCTCCAGAGTCTGGCGGGCCAGCTCCAGCTTGTCCGGGTCGCGGTCGATGGACAGCAGCGTATCCCCCCGCTCGCGGCAGGCCAGGGACAACCACAACGCGGAATAGCCGGCGCTGGTCCCGATCTCCACCATCCGCCCGGCCGGGGCCGAGGCGGCTAGAATGGCCAGATAGCGGCCGGTCTCCGGCGGCACCTGGCGCAGCCGCCGGCCATGGGGCGTGCCGTCGGTGCGGTCGGCGGCGTCCATGGCTTCCAGTTCGGCCATGCGGGCCAGCATGGCCGGCGTGAGTCCGTGAAACATCTCCTGCCCTCCCGTTGCGGCCACGGCCGCGCTATTGAAAAACGAACTCGCCGAAATAGATGTTTTTGACCTTGCCCGGGCCGGCGTACTTGGTGAACAGGTCCATGAGTTCCTTGCGCAGGATCATCTTGCCGGAATTCGTGAGCAGATCCTCGGCCAGCTTGTTGGAGAGCATGAGGATGAGATCCTCCCGGGCGTCGGCCTTGTAGAGCCGCTCGGCCGAAGGATCGTCGGCGCATTCCACGATCATCTCCAGGCGCATGAACCGGTAGCCTTTCTTGCTGAGGATATTGACGGTCATCGGCCCGATGGTGATGACGCCGTTTTCCACCTTTCCGGGTTCCTTTTTCTCTTTCTTTTCTTCTTTCTTTTCTTGCTTCTTGGAATCGCCGCCGCCGTGTCCGCCTTCGGAGGAAGCCGGCGCGGCCTGGGGCAGGGCCAGAAACAGAGCAAGGATCAAGACAAGACCTATCATACTGCGTCGCATGAGCGCTCCATGAAACCTGGCCCGGCCGAGAGTCGGCCGGGCCGTTGTCGTCGCTTTTCTCACCTCGGGTCGCGTCCGCAAAAAGCGCCTATGGCGTTTCGTCGGCTTCGTCGGCAACGAACTACAACCATCTGCTTTCTTAATACATACTATCGCATGTATTACGGGACGCGACACTAGCCCCGGGCCTTGGCCTGGCGGCGGCGGGCGGTGAGAATGGGTTCGGTGTAGCCGTTTGGCTGGTTTATCCCTTCGAAAATAAGCTCCCGGGCGGCCTGGAAGGCCAGGGAATTTTTCGGGTCGACGGCCATGGGCCGGTAAGCCGGGTCCAGGGCGTTTTGGCGGTCGACCACGGCGGCCATGCGCGCCAGCGTCGCCTCCACCTCCTTAGCCGTGCACAGGCCATGGCGCAGCCAATTGGCCAGGTGCTGGCTGGAAATGCGCAGCGTGGCCCGGTCTTCCATTAGCCCGACGTCGTCGAGGTCCGGGACCTTGGAGCAGCCGATGCCCTGGTCCACCCAGCGCGAGACGTAGCCGAGGATGCTTTGGCAGTTGGTCTCGATCTCGCGTTTTTTGTCCTCGGAGGAAGGAGCTTCACCGGCCGGCAACAGCGGCAGTTTGAGCAGGTCGAGGCGGTTGGCCGGCGTGCGCTCGGCCAGTTCGCGCTGGCGGGCGAAGACGTCCACGGCGTGGTAGTGCATGGCATGGAGCGTGGCCGCCGTGGGCGAAGGCACCCAGGCGCAGTTGGCTCCGGCTTTGGGATGGTCGATCTTGGCCGCGACCATCTCAGCCATGCGGTCCGGTTTGGCCCACATGCCCTTGCCGATCTGCGCCTGGCCGGAAAAGCCGCAGCCAAGGCCCACGTCCACGTTGCCGTCCTCGTAGGCGGCCATCCAGGCCTGGGAGCGCATGGCGTTCTTGCCGACCACCGGCCCGGCTTCCATGACGGTGTGGATCTCGTCACCGGTACGGTCCAGAAAGCCCGTGTTGATGAAGATGATGCGGTCCTTGGCGGCCCGCACGCATTCCTTGAGATTAAGCGACGTGCGCCGCTCCTCGTCCATGATCCCGATTTTGAGCGTACGCGGCGGCATGGCCAGCGCCTCTTCCACCCGGGCAAACAGTTCGCAGGTAAAAGCGACTTCCTCGGGACCGTGCATCTTGGGTTTGACGATGTAGGCGCTGCCATGGCGGGAATTGCGCTTCTTGCCCAGGTCGCGCTGGTCGTGCAGGGCCACGGCGGCGGTGGCCAGGGCGTCGAGAATGCCCTCGGGAATCTCCTCCCCGGCCGCGTCCAGCACGGCGTCGGTGGTCATGAGATGGCCGACGTTGCGCACGAGCATGAGGCTGCGGCCGGGCAGCACAAGGACGCCGCCGTCCGGGGCGGTAAAGGTCTTGTCGTCGGCCATGGCCCGGGCCAGGGTCTTGCCGCCCTTGGCAAAGGTCGCCTCCAGCTCGCCCCGGAAAAGCCCCAGCAGGTTGCGGTAGGCCTGGGCCTTGTCCGGGCCGTCCACCACGGCCACGGAATCCTCGCAGTCGAGGATGGTGGTCAAGGCCGATTCCAGGATCACGTCTTTCAGGCCCGAAGGGCTGGCCGCGCCCACGGGATGGGAACGGTCGAAGCGCAACTCGATGTGCAGGCCGTTTTTGACCAGCGCCACGGCCGTTGGCGCGTCGGCCGGGCCGGCATAGCCGGCGAACTGGTCGAGGCGGGCCAGACCGGTCATACGGCCGTCGGCAAAGGTGACGGTCAAAACGCCGTCGAGGACGGCGTAGGCCGTGACGTCGGCGTGGCGGCCAAAGGCCAGGGGCACGGCCATGTTCAGGAAGGCGGCGGCATAGGCGACGACCGCCGCGCCGCGTACGGGATTGTAGCCCGGCCCCTTGGCCGCGCCGCCGGTTTCGGGAATGACGTCCGTGCCGTAGAGCGCGTCGTAAAGGCTGCCCCAGCGGGCGTTGACGGCGTTGACGGCGTAGCGGGCGTTGGTGATGGGCACCACCAGCTGCGGCCCGGCGATGGAAGCGATTTCGGGATCGACGCCGGTGGTTTGCACAGAAAAATCCGGCCCTTCGGGCAGCAGGTAGCCGATGCCGGTCAAAAAGCAGTCGTAGGCGTCGGCATCGTGAGGCCGGCCGTGCCTCTCCTTGTGCCAGACATCGATGGCGGCCTGCATGACGTCGCGTTTGGCCAGCAAGGCGCGATTTTTGGGGCCAAGCTCGGCCACCAGACCGGCCAAGGCGGCAAAGAAGGCTTCGGCGGCGATGCCGGTGGCGGGCAGGATTTCACTGGCAAAAACGTCGTAGAGGGACTTCTCGACGGACAGGCCGGCAACGGCCACGCGCTCGGTCATGGGGCACTCCTTGGTACTGCCTGGCCTCCCCGGGAACCGGGAGGCTGGCCGGCAGTGTACGAGATTTGCCAAGGAGTGCAACGGGAAGCGGCGAGGCAGCCGCTTCTCGCAGACAACAAAACGTTATTTCAGGACAATTTCCTCAAGGCTCTTGCGCTTTCGCGGATAGACCACCGGCTCGTCGGGCCGTCCCACGGCCAGCAGGTTGACCACCCGCCAGCCGGCCGGAAGCCCCAGCTTCGCCTTGATGTTGGCCTCGTCGAACATGCCGATCCAACACGTGCCCAGGCCCATCTCCGTCGCCCGCAACATCATGAACGACACGGCCAGGGCCACGTTCATGGCGCAGGCCCCGAATTTGGCCGCCTCTTCCTTGGCCGCCTCGCGGGCCACGTAGGCGTCGATGCCGTCCATGGGCTCGCCGTCGATGATCTTGTTGTCGCGGTAGAAAAAGGCGGCCGACTGGGAATCCTTGACGTAGTGCTCAAGGTCGGCGCAGCATACGATGATGGCCGGCACATCGGCGAGCCAGGCCTGCTTGCGGCTGGCCTGACTGGTCCCGAACCAGGCCAGGTCGGCCGGGTCGGTGACGACCGCAAAGCGCCAGGGCTGGGAATTGAGACTGGAGGGGGCATTGCGGCCGGCTTCCAGCAGTTCGTGGATTTGCTCGCTGGTCAGCGGCTCTTTGGCAAAAGCGCGCACGCTGTGGCGCGCGGCGATGGCGTCTTTGACGGACATGGACATGGGGCGTCCTCCTGTGTTTTCCCGTTACAACGTCACAATGTGGGCAACCATGGGATACGCCGGACGGCGATAGTCTGTCCGATTTCCGCTTCTTTGGCGGCGGCGTCAAGCCGGATGGAGGTAGTTCCCGGAGTTGGCGATAAACGGCCGCACCTGCTCGGCAATGCGTTCGGGCAACGCTTCGGCGGCGGCCCTGTCGATTTCGTAGTCCTTTTGCAAATTGAGCCAGAACCCCGGCGTATTGCCGAAAAAGCGAGCCAAGCGGAAAGCTGTTTCGGTGGTGATGGCCCGCTTGGCATGGACGATCTTGTGGATGGTCACGGGTGGCACGCCAAGGCCCCGAGCCAGGGCATTTTGCGAAATCCCAAGCGGTTTCATAAAGTCTTCCAGCAAAATCTCACCGGGATGCACAGGCGGAAGAATATTGTTGTTGATCATGAAAGCGCTCTCCATGTTCAACCCTTAACACTCACCCCGCCGGCCGGTCAAAAACCGCCAGATACTCCTGGTTGCCCTTGGGGCCCTTGACCTTGGACGGGACCACGCCGCGCAGCGTCAGTCCGAGTTCGTCGCGGGCAAAGGCCGTCACCGCCTCCACCGCTTCCTGCTGGTAGGCTTCCTCGCGCACCACGCCGCCCTTGCCGATCTTGTCTGGCGACAGCTCGAACTGGGGTTTGACAAGCGCCGCCACGAAACCGCCCGGCTTCAAAAAGCGCAGGCAGGACGGCAAGACCTTGGTCAGCGAGATAAACGACACGTCGGCCACAATAACGTCCACCGGCTCGGGGAGCAGATCGGCCGGAGCATGGCGCAGATTGATGTTCTCCATGGACACCACGCGCGCGTCGGCTCGCAGCTTTTCATGGAGCTGGGCCGTGCCCACGTCCACGGCGTAGACCCTTACCGCACCGTGCTGGAGCAGACAGTCGGTGAACCCGCCCGTGGACGCGCCGGCGTCCAGGGCGACAAGCCCCGTGACGTCCAGGCCAAAGGCCTCCATGGCTGTTTCGAGCTTGCCCCCGCCTCGGCTGACGTACCGCTCGCCTTGCCTCAGCACGAACACCGTCTCGGCCCCGAACAGGCGCCCGGGCTTGTCCACCGGCGTTTCCCGGCCGCTGGGGTCGATATAAAGCACCTGCCCAGCCATAATCAGCCGTTTGGCTCGCTCCCGGCCGTCCACCAGCCCCTGGTCGCAGACAAGCTGGTCGGCCCGGGCCTTTATTTTCGCCATGCCGCGCCTCCCCGAAATGCTATGGGACGCGTTTTGCGTCCCGATGACACCCTAAAAGACGCGTTAGTCGTCCGCATCGCGACGCCCCAGAATCCGGCGCAAAGTATCCTTGGAAATGCCCAGTTCGCGGCACGCGGCGTTGCGGTTGCCGCCATGGCGCTCCACCGCGTCGCTGGCCGCCTGGAAGCGGATTTCGGCCATGGTACGCCCCAACCGCGACGGACAGGCCCCGCCCTCGCCGCGCAAATGCTCGGGCAGGTGGCACAGTTCAATGGCCTGGCCCTGGCAGAGTATAGCCGCGTATTCGATGATATTTTCCAGTTCCCGGATATTGCCCGGATAGTCGTGGCGCATAAGTCGGGCCATGGCTTCGGGGCTGACCGTCTCAATGTTTTTGCTGACGGCCATGCGGCAGCGGCCAAGGAGGCGCTCGGTCAAAAGCGGCACGTCGTCCAAGCGGTCGCGCAGGGCCGGGATGCGGATGACCACGACGCTGAGACGATAAAAAAGGTCCTGACGGAAGGTTCCCTCGGCCACCATGCGGCCCAGGTCACGGTTGGTGGCGGCCACCACCCGCACGTCAGCCGGCACGGTTTCCACGCCCCCCAGCGGCTCGAAGGCGCGCTCCTGCAAGGCGCGTAAAATCTTGGCCTGCATGGCGTAGGGCAAATCGCCGATCTCATCGAGGAACAGCGTGCCCGCCTCGGCCAGGGCAAACCGGCCGGGCTTGTCCTTGCGCGCGTCGGTAAACGCCCCGGATTTATAACCGAAAAGCTCGGACTCCATAAGCTGCTCGGGCAGCGCCCCGCAGTTGACGGCCACGAACGGCCCGCCATGGCGCTGAGACAGCTTGTGGATGGCCCGAGCGAAAAGTTCCTTGCCCGTGCCGGACTCGCCAAGAAGCAGCACCGTGGAGTCGCTTTGGGCAATCTGCGGCAACATCCGCACGATTTCCGACAGTTGCGGATCGCGGGTACCGAAGTCGTCCAAGGGTTGCAAGCCGGCCAAGCGGCTGACGAAGCCGCCGCCCGAGAGGTCGCGGAAGACCTGCACCCCGCCGATGACCGTGCCGCCCATGGCCCAGATGGGCGCGGCGCTGATGCTCACCGGCACTTCCGGGCAGCCCGTGCGCTTTAAGGTCACGATGCGGTTGGCGATGGCCCGCGCCTCGTCCATGCTCTGGCGCAACACGCAGACCGTGCGGCAGTTCTTGACGCCAAACACCTCGCGGCAGGTGCGGCCTATGGCCTCTTCCGGAGCGCAACGCGCCACCTCGGCGGCGGCCAGGTTGCAGTAGCGGACGATGAAATCGCGGTCCACGGCGAATACGGCGTCAGCCACGTTTTCCAGAGCAAAACCGCTGGCTTCGTCGCCGGGAAAAGGATCAAGGGGTCGTTTCATGGGATGGGGGTTCTCCGCGCCGGCGGGCCGAGCGCGGCCGGAGTGTGCTTCGGAAGCCGCTTGGGGTCAACAAGAACGGACGCAAAAATCGTCCAACGGCCCCACCAAACCCCTTTATGAATTATCAACATCTTAAAATAGCACAAAAAAATATTCGGCACGAAAAGTGCTTTTTTTCTCAATCAAACGGGCAAACACTGCATCACCCGAAATCCTCTCCCAAGGAGTCCCCATATGAACCTGACCCTGACCATCTCCGGAACCTGCTGCGATCTGGCTCTGCATCCGGTGAACGCCGAAACCGCCGCCAGCGTCTGCATGCTCGGCGACAACCTCTACAAGACCAACTCCATCGAGTGGTGGCGCGCCAACAGCAACAACACCTGCGGCATGCGCCTGACCGCCGATGCGCACATCGAAGCCGCCCTTGACGGCGCTTCTGTGGCCTTCGACGCCTCTCGCATGAGCGCCTCAGCCGCCCTGCTCACCCAACGGCCCTTCCTGGAGAGCGCGGAAAAGAGCCTGTGCCTGCTCGGCTACGACGACGAGGCCTGCTCGCGCACCTGGACTTGGCGCAACGTCGCCGACTACGACATGAGCCGTTTCGAATTCTTCGTCCAGCGCTGGGACGCCATCCTCGGCGTGGCCGACTACCTCGTCATCGACGACGTCTGCTACGACGGCCGGCCGGCCGATGAAGCCGTCTGGGGCGAAAGCGAAGGCTTCACCTTCCGCACCCCGGTCATCGTGCCCGCGAGCGCCGCCCGCGAACTCGCCGCCCCCTCGCGCCGCGCCGCGTAGCGGCAAGGAGGGAAGAGGGAAGAGCCTCCGGCGGCTGGGGGCCTTAGGCCCCCAGACCCCCATACAGGGAAAAAGCTAAAGGGGGTTCGACGGAAATTGGTCCTCTTTCGGCCGGGAAGCCAAAGAACCTGTTTGGAGGCGCTGGACGAGGACAACCATTTTTCCGACGACTGGAGGCTTCGGGTCCCCAGCCCCCGAAAGGGAAAATTTGAAGGGGTTCTCGACGTTGGGCACTGGTCTCTGTTGCTGTCCGTGTCGGATGCGCCACAGCCGTCGCTGACACATAACCAACGTACTTCCCGCGCTGGCTGGCGGGCAACCGCCCTCCTCCCGCCCGCCAGCGCCAGTCGGTCCCCGCCAAGCCGCCGGCCGTCAATACCGACGCCGGCCTGGAGAAGGTTCCCTCTCCAGGCCGGCGTCATGTTGTGAATCGCGGAAGAGGAGATGCCTCCGGCGGCCGGGGGCCCCCGGCCCCCCCGCATAGGGAGAGGGGGCGGCTTCGCCGCAGGGCGATGAACGGTATTTGCTCGCTCTTCCTGGAATCTTCCTGTTTGGGGGCGCGTTTTTAGCCAGGTTACACCTGGCG
>JAEZEM010000386.1 GCA_023417745.1 Pseudomonadota bacterium | reverse complement strand
AAGACGGCGATGTCGGTGGTGGTGCCGCCGATGTCGAGGATGACCGAATCCTCGGCGATGTCGCACACGGCGATGATGCCCATGACCGAGGCGGCCGGGCCGGACAGGATGGACTGCACGGGCTGGGCGCGGGAAACGGAGAGCGGCATGGTGCCGCCGTCGGCTTTGAGCACGTTTATGGCGGCGGTCATGCCCAGGTCGGCCACGGACTTTTCCACGGCGTCGCAAAAGCGGTTGTAGACGCGCCACACGGCGCTGTTGAGGCAGGCCGTGGCGATGCGCCGGCCAAAGCCCAGGCGGCCGGAAAATTCGTGCCCCAGCGACACGCAGTCGGCTCGGCCGGCGAGCACGTCGCGCAGGGCCAGCTCCTGGTCCGGGCAGCGGGTGGAAAACTTGGTGACCGCGGCAAAGGCGCGCAGGCCTTCGGCCAGCCAGGCGTCCACGACGGCCTTGGCCGCGTCGAGGTCGATGGCGGCGGTTTCGCGGCCTCTGTGGTCGATGGCCCCGGCCAGGACATGGTAGTGCCCGCCCTGGCGATAGGCCTCGGGATCGATGCCCGGCCCGCCGGACACGAGGACGCCGACGTGTTCGGCCGTGCCTTCGATGATGGCGTTGGTGGTCAGCGTGGTGGAAAGGGTCAGGCGATCAATGGCGGCCGGTCCGGCCACGGCCACGATGCTGGCCAGGGCCTCGCGTATGGAGGCGAGGAGATCGTCGTGGTTGGTGGGCAGCTTGGCGCAAGCAACGACCCCTTCCGGGCCGATGAGGACCGCGTCCGTGTGCGTGCCGCCGACGTCGATGCCGCAAAGCATTGGATAGCCTTAGCAGCTACGACGCCGGCCGTCGAGTCGGGAGTGGGGGAGGGCCGACCTCAGGACTTGATGTCCAGGGCGAGCAGGTTGGCCATGCCCTCTGGCGTGCCGGCCTTGAGCAGTTCCATGAAGGAGACAGGGGCGGTCGGGTTGGCGGAAATGGTGAGCTGGTGCGGGTTTTCGACAAACTGCTTGAGGGCGCTGGCAAAGGCCTGGGGCAGGGGCTTCGGCGAATGCTGCAAGGCCGCGTCGAGTTGGCCGGCGAGTTGTTTCTTGTAGGCCGGCAGGTCCAGGCCTTGTTTCGCGGCGTTTTGTTTAAAGATTCGCTCAACCAGGGAAGCGTCGGTATAGGCCATTTCCGCCTGCTTCAAAGCGCAATTGAACAGGCTGGCCATGACCGCCTCGGGCTTGACGGCGGTATAGTCCAGATTGCCGAGCACGAAGTCGAGGCGCAGGGAACCGACGTCCTTGGCCGCATAGAGCATGTGGGTCTTGAGTTCCCGCTTCTCGGCCAGGCAGTCCATGTCCATGGTCACATCGGACGCCCACGGCCCGGCGTAGCCCAGGGCGGCCAGCTCGGCGGCCGCCTCCTTGCCCAGGGCGGAAGGCTCCAGTTCGATGCCCAGGATGTCGAAGGAGACATACGTCGGCCTGGGCGAATCCAGGTCAATGCGGCGGATGATGACTTCCTTGGCGAAAACCGGAACGGCCATGCCCGGTCCCCGCATGGAGACGGCCTTGATGACGGTATGTTGCGTGAAGAGGTTGTAGGATATTTTCCCGTAATGGAACGTTACGTTCGGCCCCTGTTTGGCGATGGCGGCGTCTATGCGGGATTTGGCGACGTCCGAGGCGTATTGCGTGAGGCCGTAGAACAGGATGATGAGAAACGTAATGCTGCTGACGATAATACGTTGTTTTTTGCTCATGATGAATAAATTTCCCTTTGTATTATGGGCAATTGCCTGGTCTTCGCAAGGCCATGGAGCTTTTGCCGGACGCGGCTTTGCATAAGCGCAACGAAGGGTTGGGCTATCGATTTCCATATAGTTGATATTTTCAGGAGGCGTCAAGCAATGGGAATTCTAGACAATGCCCGTCGCCAACAGCCCGGCCAGGACCAGCAGCATCAACCCGACCAGCCTGCTCACGCCGTCGAGGGTCATCTTGCCCAGGATACGCGCCCCGGCGAAGGCGCCGGCAAAGGCGCAGGCCGAGGCGGCCAGGAGCAGGGGGAGGTTGTCGCCTACGCCCGGCGCGGACAGATGGCCGGCGTAGACGGCCAGTCGGGCGGCGTCCACCAGACAGGCCACCACCACGCCGGTGGCGATAAACGTCTCCTTGGCTAGTCCCAGGCGCAGGAGAAAGGCGCTGCGAAACGCGCCCTGATGGCCGGACAGGCCGCCGAAAAAGCCGGAGACCAGCCCGCCCAGGGGGAGCAGGGCCGGCGGCAGGCCGCGCTTTTTGATGCGCCGGGTGATTTCCGGCAGGGAGAACAGCCCGATGAGCAGGCCGACCACGAGCTTGACCGGCGTGACGGCGTGGGGCGCGCCAAAAAGCGTGTAGGTGGCCAAGGGCGGCAGATCGGCCAGGGCGACCAGCAGGGCCGCGCCGCCGAAACTGGCCGCAAGGGCCGGCAGCCCGAACACGGCCGCGACCTTCCAGTCGGCCTTGCGGGCGAAAAGCGCCAGCTTGAAGAGATTGTTGGCGAAGTGCACCAGGGCGGTCATGGCCACGGCCGCCTCAATGGGAAAGTAGATGGCCATGACCGGCGTGAGGATGGTGCCCAGGCCAAAGCCGGAATAGAGCGTCAGCAGCGAGGCGATAAGGGCGGTGGCGCAGACGGCGAAAAGGGCGGACATGGGGTGAAGCTCCGATGTCTCTGGGCGCTGTTGGTGAGTCGTTATGACGACGTGTTCTTTTTACAGAGTATCTGGCAAAAATTTTGCTTCGGCCTGTTCTCCATGGTGGCAGCGGGTTCCGTCCGCTCTTCAAAATGGATCATTCCATAAGGCCCAAATTCTTGTTCTGCGGATTTTTCGTCGTAGAAGAACAGCGTCACGCCATAGGCTGTCTCGAAGGTGTCTTTGTGTATTTCTTTTCCTCTCCCGTATCTGGCGTCAAGTTTTGATATGGTCAGAAAAATCATCAGTCCATTGGGCGAAAGTTGTTCGTAGCAGTTTCTTATCAAGTTTATTCTATCTTTGGCGTCTAATAGGTGTATTAAGGCGTAGCAAAATATTCCATCGTACAACGCAGAATCAAAAGGCATTGAACAAACAGAGCCGTAATGAACCTTTATGTTGTTGCCGTAGTGTTCGTTAGCCAAGCGGATAGCAGTTTCCGAGATTTCAATGCCGGTGACGTCTAGTCCGTTGTCCATGAATACTTTGGCGTTTCTGCCGTATCCGAAGCCCGGTATTAAGATCTTTTTCGATCCGTTGTGTTTAAATAACTCCAACGCGACGAGGGCTGCATCCGCAGGCTCCATTCCCCACATTTCTTGCCTTTCTCTGAAGCTTGATTCCCAGAATTCCATGATGGCGCTTCCTCTGGCGGAGTGCGATTCCGACGTTTTTTGCCTTGTCCTGTTGCAGCATTGTCGCTGCGCGTCATGCTGCAAAGACGTCGGGCCGCCCCTCCCGGAACGGCCCGCCTTTCTCGTCGTCGATCATTCACGAGACGAGTATTTTATTTTTCCTTAAAAAATACGCTCGTATTTTTTAAGCGGCGCGGCCCTCTAAGCCCCCTGCGCCCAGCGAATCAGCCCCAGGCTGTGGGAGTCGAGCAGCAGCGGATGGTGCGGCAACACCCGCACCGTGAAGCCGAAGCGGCCGGCCTCGGACGGCTGCACCTCGCCCATGTACATGTGCCAACCGTCGGCCGTCGTCTCCACCGGCCGCATGTCGACCGTCTCGCGCTGGGCGAACTTGCCTTCCACATCCAGCCGGCCGGCGTAGATCTGCACCGACACGTCCTGGGGGCGGATGCCGTTTAAATGCACTTCGCAGGTCACCCGCACCGGGTCGCCCACGTGCAGCTGCTCGGGGTCGCCGGCCCGCACGTTGC
>JAEZEM010000354.1 GCA_023417745.1 Pseudomonadota bacterium | reverse complement strand
CTTCGCCGGCCGACCTCGAAAGGCTGGCCAACCATCCGGCCATCGCCCATGTGGCGGCCAAGGCCGACATCCTGTCCCTTTTCGGCGGCGCGCAAGCCGACGGCGAGCGCCTGCCGGAGCACATGGTGGCGGTCAAGGAAGGCCACTATTTAAAGGGCACGTCCCTGCGCCGGCTGTACAAGATTCCCCAGCCAAGCCCGATCATCCCGGTCAGCGCCAACCTCGGGCCGGTGGCCAGCCTGACCGACATCCGGCCGGCGCTGCTTGGCCTGCTTCGGACCGACAAGGTGGCTCTGGCCCTGGTCGAGGGCGTGGGCTGCCGCCAGTTTCCCCTGCCCCACCAAACCTGCGCCAACGGCCGGGGCTGGTTTGCCTACGAACCCGGCGACGGCCAGTTCCTGGCCATAAGCCAAGGGAAGCACAGCATCTTCGAGCACAATGGCGGCTATCGCTACTACCAGGACGACACCGACGACAAAGCCTACCCCTACTCCGGCTTTTTCAGCGCAATGCCCACCGGGACCATTGGCGAAGCCATCGCCGAGCGCAGCATTGCCGTGGGCAACCGCAGCATGTTCATGCACATGCTGACCGGCTGCGACATCGCCTGCGAATGCTTTGCCCGAAACCTCTACAACCAGGGCGTCATGGCCGTGATCCACCGCCAGGACAAATACGCCGGGAAGTAATGCTCCATTCAAACATCACGACGGTTATGTTTGAGAAATAGGGCAACAGACAAAATAGGTATTCTTGCTGAAATGCTGCCTGAGAAAGGAAATTGCAGCAAATCGGGAGGGCGGCATGGGCAGGGACGGCGACGCCGAGGGGTTTTTGGCCATCAGCCGGGAGGTCTTCGCCCCGCTCTATCCCTATTACGCCGCCCGGTTCCTGGCCGCTTCTGGGATAGCTCGGGGCCTTTGCCTGGACGCCGGGGCCGGGCCAGGGCTCCTTGGGCTGGCCGTGGCCGAGGCCAGCGCCTGCCGGGTGGTCCTGGCCGACCGTTCCCCAGCCATGCTCCGGGCGGCGCAGGAGGAAATGGCCAAGCGCGGCTTGGCCGACCGGGCGGCGGTCCTTGGGGCCGACGTCTCGGCCCTGCCCCTGGTTGACGGCTGCGTCGATCTGGTGGTCAGCCGGGGTTCGATCATGTTCTGGGACGACCTGCCTAGATCCTTTGGCGAAATCCGGCGGGTGCTGGCCCCGGGCGGCCGGGCCTTCATCGGCGGAGGCCTTGGGCCGCCGGCCATGCGGCTGGCCATCTGCCGCGAAATGGCCGGGCGCGATCCCCGCTGGCGGCAGGACGCCCCGCCGCCGCCCCGGCCGGGCACGGACCCCGACACCCAGGCGGTCGCCTTGCGGGCCGCCGGCATCCGCGATTTCACCATCGATCCCGACGACGCCGGCCACTGGATCGTCTTCGGCAAGTGATCCGGGCTCAGCCCCGTTGCGTCGCACCCCAAGCCCGCGTTTCGGCGGGCAAGGCGGATTTGCCGCCACGCGTCCTCCGTAAGCGCACGTCCCTGCCGCGCCCTTGAAAAGCGCCCAGCCCCGTTTCGGGCGCGACGCGCGTCCCGCTTTGTCCCAGAACACCTTCCCTGCTTTTTGGGTCGCCGTCGGGCGATGCCCGGTGGGCTGATCTTTTGTCCAGCGGCCCGCCCTGTGCTCTCCTGCCCAGACTTTTTTTCCGAACAAATGCCGCAAGAACGAACAGATGATCCTTTCGTTTGCAAATTTGTCAAATCAGGCGTCTGGACCGACAATCCCCCGTCAGCAGCAACAATCCGATCTCTCAAGAAAAATCGTAGTCCTGAAAACCTGGAGCCGACCATGGTCATGGTCCACGCTTTTGTGTGGACTTCCTGTTGTTTTTTCGAAGCCCTATTGACGCACCCACGTAACAATTGTACTTATTGTCCACCAAAAGTTCACACGCCCAACCTCGGTCCAGAACCCGCGGAGTCTGCCATGACCACCCCCGACGACAGCGAACACCAGCTCATCTCCCGGGTCGCCTGGCTGTACTTCAAGGAAGAGCTCACCCAGGCCGAAATCGGCGACCGCCTCGGCATCACCCGCATCAAGGTCAACCGCCTGCTCCAGGCCGGACGCGAAGCCGGTCTCATCCGCGTCGTCATCAACACCGCCTTCAAGGACTGCGTCGCCCTCGAAGCCGGATTGGCCAAGGAATACGGGCTGGCCCGGGCCATCGTCCTGCCCACCCCCGAACGCGGCGGACGCTACTACTACGACGCCATCGGCCGCCCGGCCGGCGAATACGCCTCGCTTCAGCTCCAGGACGGCCAGTCCATCGGCGTAGGCTGGGGACACACCATCCGCTCGGCCATTAACGGCATGGCCGTGCGCAACTTTCGCGACATCTCCGTCACCTCCCTCTACGGCGGCGTGCCCCGAAGCCCGGTCAATCCCTTCGACTCCACGGCCATGTTCGCCCGAAAGCTCTCCGCCGCCGTGTGCAACCACCTGCCGGCCCCCATGTTCGTCTCCACCCCGGAAGTGCGCGACACCATCGCCGCCCAGCCGTTTTTCCGCACCTTTTATAAGGAAGCCCTGGCCGTGGACATGATCCTGACCGCCGTCGGCGACATGACCGCCCAGGCCACCAACATCGCTCTGGGGGCCATCAGCCTCGACCAGCGCCGGGAGCTGGCCCGAGCCGGGGCCGTGGGCGAATTTTTCGGCCGCTTCCTCGACGCCGAGGGCAACGTCCTCGACCACGAGGTCAACCATTGCAGCATGTCGCCGGATTTCGACGGCCTGCTCAAAGTCCCGCACATCGTCCTCGTGTCCGGAGGCATGGCCAAGGTCCCGATCCTCCAAACCCTCCTGCGCCGGGGCTACGTCCACGTCTGCGTCACCGACGCCCAGACGGCGCAAAGCCTTCTCGACGCGTAACAAGGCGGTATCATGAACAGACAAGAGCACATCACTCGGCTGCGCGAAGACGGCCCCTTCGATCTCGTCGTCATCGGCGGCGGGGCCACCGGCTGCGGCATCGCCCTGGACGCCGCTACACGCGGCTTGTCGGTGGCCCTGCTGGAGCGCGACGACTTCGCCCAGGGCACCAGCAGCAAGAGCACCAAGCTCGTCCACGGCGGCGTGCGCTACCTCGAAAAAGCCATCATGAAGGCCGACAAGGCCCAGTTCGATTTGGTGCGCGAGGGCCTTCGCGAACGCGGCCGGCTGCTCAAAAACGCGCCCCACCTGGCCCACTCCATCCGGCTGATGACCCCGGTCAAGACCTGGCGCGAGGCCGCCTACATCTACGCGGGACTGGTGCTCTACGACATGCTCTCCGGCTGCCTGTCCCTTGGCCGCAGCGCCGTCGTCAGCAAGAGCAAAGCCGCCAAGCTCTTCCCCCAGCTCAACCTCGACGGCTACGTGGCCGCCGTCATCTACAGCGACGGCCAGTTCAACGACGCCCGCATGGCCGTGACCCTGGCCCGCACCGCCGCCTCCTACGGCGCGGTCTGCGCCAACCATGTCGAGGTCACGGGCCTTCTCAAGCAGGGCGGCCGCATCTCGGGCGTCACCGTGCGCGACCGCCAGGACGGCCAGGAATTCACCATCGCCGCCAAGGGCGTGGTCAACGCCGCCGGCCCTTTTGCCGACGCCATACGGCGCATGGACGACCCGGCTGTCGCCCCCATGCTCAAGACCAGCTCCGGCATCCACATCCTGCTGCCGGCCGACGTCGCCCCCCGCGACCTGTCGCTCATGATTCCCAAGACCGAAGACGGCCGCGTGCTCTTCATGATTCCCTGGCAGGGCTTCGTGCTGTTCGGCACCACCGACGAACCTGCGCCCATCGAAACCGATCCGGCTCCCGAGCGCCGCGACATCGACTATCTCTTGCGCTACGCCAGCGCCTACCTGCGCCGCCCCGTCAGCCGCGACGACGTGCTGGCCGTCTGGAGCGGTCTGCGGCCCCTGGTCTTTAATCCCAACAAGAAAAACACCCAGGAACTGGCCCGCTCCCACGTCCTCGACGTCAGTCCGGCTGGCCTGCTGACCATGACCGGCGGCAAATGGACGAGCTACCGCAGCATGGCCGAGGAAGCCGTGGACGCCGCCTGCCGGACCTTCTGCCTGGGCCAGGCCCGGGCCTGCGCCACCCAGGAACTGCGTCTGCTCGGCTCCCGGGCCTATCTGCCCGAGGGCTGGCGCGATCTGGCCCGCCGCGAAGGCGTGGACGACGATCTGGCCCGCTCCTTGTGGACGCTTTACGGCGATGAGGCCGCGACCATCGTGCGCCTTGGCCGCGACGAGGATCTGCTCACCCCGCTGCATCCCGAACACCCCTATGTCGGCGCGGAAGTGGCTTTTGCCGTGCGCCGCGAAATGGCCCAACACGTGGGCGACGTGCTCCTGCGCCGTCTGCCCCTTGGGCTGCTCAACATGCGCCACGCGCAGCAGGCCGCTCCGGCCGTGGCCGCCATCATGGCCCGCGAACTCGGCTGGGACGAGGCGCGGCGCGACAGCGAAGTGGAAAACGCCTGCCGGCTGCTTGCCGCTTGGTTCACCGGGCGGGAGGACCAAGCCGCCGCGCAGGTCCAAAACGGCTAAGGAAGGTCTGGGTAAAACCGCCGCTTCCCCTCCCGCCAGGAGGGAAACGGCCAACGGCGCAAATGGAGGAGGGGTTACATGAGCAACGAGTCGTCACTGGGCAGGGAAATGCTGTCCGAATTCATGGGAACCATGGTTCTCATCCTGTTCGGCGCAGGCTGTGTGGCCATGAAAGTGTTCTTCGGCGAGGCGCTGACCGTAACCTGGGACACCATCACCTTTGGCTGGGGGCTGGCCGTGCTCTTCGGCGTCCTGGCCAGCCTGCGTTCCGGAGCCCACATCAACCCGGCCGTGAGTCTGGCCCTGGCCGTCACCGGCCGCTTCCCCTGGAAGAAAGTGCTCCCCTACACTCTGGCCCAGGTGGCCGGCGGCTTTGCCGGCGCGGCCCTGGTCTTCATTGATTTCCACGCCAAATGGGTCCTGTTCGATCCTCAGCTGGTCAAGACCGCCGGCATCTTCTGCACCTTCCCGGCCGTGCCGGGCTTCATGCCGGGCTTTATCGACCAGATCATCGGCACCGCCATCCTCATGTTCGGCATTCTGGCCATCGGCGACTTCGCCGCCAAGAACAAGAACGGCTGGATTGGCCCCGTGGCCGTGGCCATGCTCGTCATGGCCATCGGCATGAGCCTTGGGGCCATGAACGGATACGCCATCAATCCGGCCCGTGACTTCGGACCCCGTTTCTTCGCCCTGGTGGCCGGCTTCACCCAGCCCAATCTGATGGACGCGAGCATTGTCATCGTGCCCATCCTGGGCCCCCTTGTCGGCGGCCCGCTTGGCGCGCTGATCTACGACAAGACCACCGGTTCGCTCAACAAGGATCTCGAAGCCTAGGAGGCGCACACCCATGGCCAATTACATTCTCTCTCTCGACCAGGGCACCACCAGCTCCCGCGCCATCCTGTTCACCCGTGAAGGCGACATCAAACAGATCGCCCAGAAAGAGTTCACCCAGATCTACCCCCAGCCGGGCTGGGTCGAGCACAACGCCAACGAGATCTTCGACACCCAGTCCTACGTCATGCGCGAATGCCTGCAGTTCGCTGGCGTGGACGCCTCGGACGTGGCCGCCGTCGGCATCACCAACCAGCGTGAAACCACGGTGGTCTGGGACAAGAAAACCGGCGCGCCCATCCACAACGCCATCGTCTGGCAGGACCGCCGCACCGCCGGGTTCTGCGACGAACTCAAGGCCAAGGGCCTGGCCGACGTCATCCGCCAGAAAACCGGTCTGGTCATCGACGCCTACTTCTCCGGCACCAAGGTCCGCTGGATCCTCGACAACGTGGCCGGAGCCCGGGAAAAGGCCGAAAAGGGCGAGCTGCTCTTCGGCACCATCGACTCCTGGCTCATCTGGAACCTGACCAAGGGCGCGGTCCACGTCACCGACGAGTCCAACGCCAGCCGTACCCTGCTTTTTAACATCAACACCGGAGCCTGGGACGACGAGCTGCTGGCCATCATCGGCGTGCCCGCCGCCATGTTGCCCCGGGTGTCCAAGTCCTCGGAAGTCGTGGGCGAAATCCACCCCGAATTCCTGGGCAAGGCACTGCCCATCGCCGGCAACGCCGGCGACCAGCAGGCCGCCACCTACGGCAACGCCTGCCTCAAGGAAGGCATGGCCAAGAACACCTACGGCACCGGCTGCTTCATGCTCATGAACACCGGCAAGGCCCCCCGCCCCAGCAACAACAACCTGCTGACCACCATGGCCTGGGCCACCCCGTCCGGCCGCTACTTCGCCCTGGAAGGCAGCGTGTTCATCGCCGGAGCCGTGGTCCAGTGGCTGCGCGACGGCCTGGGCATCATCCAGAGCGCCCCGGAAGTCGAACAGCTGGCCCTGTCCGTGCCCGACAACGGCGGCGTCTTCCTCGTGCCGGCCTTCGCCGGCCTGGGCGCGCCCCACTGGGACCAGTACGCCCGCGGGGCCATGGTCGGCATCACCCGAGGCGCGACCAAGGCCCACATCGCCCGCGCCGCCCTGGAGTCCATCGCCCTGCAGACGCTTGACATCATGGACTGCATGCAAAAAGACGCCGGCATCAAGCTCGACACCCTTCGCGCCGACGGCGGGGCCACCCGAAACAACCTGCTCATGCAGTTCCAGGCCGACGTGCTGGGCGTGCCCGTCGAACGCCCCATGGTCACCGAGACCACGGCCCTGGGCGCGGCCTATCTGGCCGGCCTGGCCGTCGGGTTCTGGAAGAGCGAGGAAGAGATCGCCGCCATGTGGCAGCTCGACCGCCGCTTCGAACCCAACATGGCCCAGTCCGACCGCGACAAGCTCCTCCACGACTGGCAGCGCGCCGTGGCCCGCAGCAAGGCCTGGATCGAAGCCTAATTCCGAACAATTCCGCACCTGAAGCCAAAGGGCGCGACCATCAGGTCGCGCCCCTTTTTCTGGCTTGCGAAAGGCCGCCGAATCTGCTCCCCTGCGGCTCGACACGCCCCTTTCCCGCCCTACCAAACTTGAGGCTCCCATGACTACCGCCATCCCCGACCCCGCCGAAAACGCCTCGCGACTTGCCCACCCTTCGCGGCTTTTTGTCGAGACAACCTCCCGCTGCAACCTGCGCTGCGCCATGTGCGTCAAGCATTCCGGCCACGGCGCGCAGGCCGAGGGCGACATGTCGCTGGAGACCTTTCGCGCTCTGGAACCGGCTTTCCCCCATCTCGACGCCCTGGTCTTAAACGGCATCGGCGAACCGCTGCTCCACCCTCGCCTGGAGGCGTTCATCCAGACCGCCAAACGGGCCATGCCGTCCACCGGCTGGGTCGGATTTCAGACCAACGGCCATCTCCTGACCCGGGCCAGGGCCTCATCGCTATTCGCCGCCGGCTTGGACAGGATCTTTCTTTCCGTGGACGCCGCCTCCCAGGAGCTTTTCCAAACCGTC
>JAEZEM010000351.1 GCA_023417745.1 Pseudomonadota bacterium | reverse complement strand
GAGGACTTTTGCAGGCCGTCGATGATGTCGTTTCGAAAGACCGTCAGCTGCATGGAGTCTCCTTGGCGCGCTTGGCGCGGCGCTTCGTTGTCAAAGGGGAGTCGAGTGGGCGGGAGGATGGAATGCGAAGAAATGCCTCCGGCGGCCAAAGGGCGGCCGCCCTTTGGAAACCCGCCCAGGGGGAGGCCGGCCGTTTGGCGTTCGGGCCTTGGGCCGACAAAGGAGCGGGCGCTTCCAAGGAAACGCGCTCCCGCTGGTTCTTCTGCTCTTGGCTATCTAAAAAAAGAAAAGTCTTTAGGTAGTCGTATGAGTAGAGGCTGTCGCTATGTGCGTGAGTATGGCAACTAGCTGCAATTGCATGCGAAAAAAAGGAAAAACAACCGACCGGCAAGGCGCGGCGGGGAACGGCGAGGGACAAAAGGCTCATGCCTGCCCCCCTTGGCGGCACTTTTTGGACAACTGGCGCAGCAACATTTTCGTTTCTTGATCAACATCCAGGATTTGTTGGAATTTTCTGATGGAATACAGGACCGTGCTGTGGTCCTTGCCGCCAAAGACCTTGCCCAGGACCGGGTAGGACAGGCCGAGAAGCGACCGGCACAGGGTCATGGCCGCCTGCCGGGCAAAGACCAGTTCCTTTTTGCGCCCGGCCCCCACGATGTCCCGGGCCGGGATGGCGAAATGCTCGGCGCACACGGCAATGACCCGCTCCGGGGACAGTTCCGGGGCCTTTTTGTCCTCGGACAGGCGGATGTGGCGGGAAAATTCGGCTTCGGACAGTTCGCCGCCGGCATGGTGGCGAAAGGCCTCCAGGCGCAGCAGCACCCCTTCCAGGCGGCGAAAGCCCTCGAACCGGCCGGCCAGGGTCAGCACCTGCTCCCGGGAAAGGCCCAGGCGCTTGTCCTTGCTCACCTGCTCCACGAACTTGGCTCGAATCGACAGGTCCGGGGCCTTCAAATGGACCATAAGGCCCCATTCCAGGCGCGAGCGGAAGGTGGGGTCGAGAAAATCGCAGGACGCGGCCCGTTCGCGGCTGGAAAACACCATCTGCCGGCCGGCGTCGTGGAAGTCGTTGAACATGCCGATGAGTTCGGGTTCCAGATCGGGCGCCCGGGCCACGTCGGTGAGCTCGTCAATGAAAAGCCAGTCATGGCCGGACAGCTCGGCCCGAATTTCGGGCTTTGGCCGGCGCGCGTCGGCGTAAAGGGCCTGGATGTCGGACACCGAGCCGAAATAGACCCGCGCCCCGGACTGGCTTTTGGCCACGGCGTTGGCCATGGCCCGCAGCAGATGGGTCTTGCCCGAACCCGACGGGCCGCAAACCAGAAACGGGTTGTAGCGCACCTCGCCGCCCCGCGACACTTCCCGGGCCAGGGCCAGGGGAAAGGCGTTTTTTTCGTTGGACAAAAACGTCTCGAAAGTGAACCGATGGCCGTAGGGAAAGTCCGTGACCACGGCGGCGTCGGCGGCCAGAGCGGGCACTGCGGCGCGCATCCCCCGGGTGCGGTAGCGCACGGTATGGCCCGGGCCGAGGTAGGCGGCCAGCTGGCGCTCGAAGAGCTCCTTGACCGACCCGTCGAACCAGGCCGCGAAATAGGCGTGGGGGAAAACGACGCAACACGACGGTTCGCCTTCCCCGGGGATGATTTCCAGGGGATCGAACCAGCGCCGCAGATCCTGCTCCGGGCAGGTGCGCGAAAGATGTTGGCGAAAGTCGTTTTTGAGCACGCCGTCACCGGATGCCGTGGCTGGGGCCTTGGTCATGGGGCCGTCGGAATTGTGTCGATCATACTATGGTGCGTGGGAATCCGGGGCGTAGAGCCGCATAAGCCGGATAACGTCCCTTCTAGACTATTTTTGCGACGAAGCCAAGTGGGGGGGTACGGCCGGTTGCCAAGACGGCTGAAATGGGCCAAAAAAGGCCCCGCCGGGCGCGAAACGCCGGCAGGAGGAGATTTCCGGCATGACCCATGAGGTGAAAAAGACTGTCGCCGAAATCAATCGGCGCATCGAGCAAGGCAAGGCCGTGGTGCTGACCGCCGCCGAAATGGTCGAGACCGTGCGGCGTCTCGGCAAGGTCAAGGCGGCCAAGGAAGTGGATGTGGTGACCACGGGCACCTTCTCGCCCATGTGCTCCTCGGGCATGCTGTTCAATTTCGGCCAGGAGCCGCCGACGCTCAAGGCCCAGAAGGTGCGCCTCAACAACGTGCCGGCCCACGCCGGCCTGGCCGCCGTGGACGCCTACATCGGGGCGACCGAATTGCCCAAGGAAGATCCCCTCAACAAGATCCACCCCGGCCGCTTCAAGTACGGCGGGGCCCATGTCATCGAGGATCTGCTGCGGGGCAAGGCCGTGCGCCTTTTCTGCGAATCCTACGGCACGGACTGCTATCCGCGCCGGGAGCTGGAAAAGGACGTGACCCTGGCCGACCTCAAGTACGCCCAGCTTTTAAATCCCCGCAACTGCTACCAGAACTACAATGTGGCCGTGAACCTCACCAGCCGCATCATCTATACCTACATGGGGCCGCTTAAGCCCAACGCCCGAAACGCCAACTTCGCCACCGCCGGCGAAT